>JAIMBJ010000004.1 GCA_023511455.1 Bacillota bacterium | reverse complement strand
TGTGATACCATCGAAGCGTTTGGATATGTGACATTTCAAACTGGGAATTAAATGTGACTCGCCATTGGTAACAACAGTCTTTTTCGCCCGTGCACTAACCTGTTTTTGCAGCAGTTGCTTTTTGCGGGTGCGTTCGGTATAATCTTGTGAGGAAAAACGTCCGATACCATTTAGGAGTGAAGGAGGCATCTGCTTTGGCGCAGATTCAGGTTCTACCGAACGAGTCTCTGGATAGTGCCTTAAAGCGGTTCAAGAAGGAACTGCAGAACGCGGGCATCCTGAAAGAGTATAAAGAGCACGAGCACTATACAAAGCCCAGCGACAAACGCCGCAAACAGGAGGCGGCACGCAGGCGCAAGCAACGCTCGAAATAGGAAACCGTTTTGCCACATCGACACCGCGATGGTTTCTCTGCCGTTCAGCGAAAGCCGTGCAGTCGTATGTTGCTCGCCTGAGAAGGCATGAGGAGCTGAGCCAACCAGACCGATGAACAAACGAAGTGAACGCCAACGGCTACACGCAGTATCTCACTGGCTGCGGTACCGATTGCTTCCGCGCTGGGATTGGCAGCGACTGGGCATCGCAACGGTCACCATCGCGGTGTTGTGCGTTGTCTTTTCGGGGCGCTTCATCCCCGATAAAGTCACCCTTCAGGTGGGCGACATCAGCCCCCGTGAAATCCGCGCTCACCGCACCGTCCGCTATGTGGATGTGGAGGAGACCCGCCGCCTGCAGGAAGTAGCGGCGAAACAGATAGACACCATCTACGAGTCACTGCCCTTTGCCCGGGTGGATGCCGAGCGCAGTGTGGAGGACGCCTTCCATGTGATCTCCCGTGCACGGAGTATGCGCTCTCCCGAAGCTTCCCGCTGGCTGGCGCAGCAGCTGTCCTTCCTGTCCGCCGACCTCGTGCGTGCCGCGCTTACCCTACCGGCATCCGACCTGCAAAAGTCTCGTGAGGTAGCAATGGCGCAGGTGGACGACGCGATGCAACGCGAAATCCGCGCCGATACCAACGACCTGGCAGAGCGCAAGCGGGCAGTGCAGGCGGCGTGTATTCGGGATTTGGGACAGAATACGCGGGGCAGGCTCGCTGCAGCCATTAGCACCCATGCCCTGCGCCCCAACCGTGTGCCCGACGTTGCCCGCACCGAGACCCTGCGCGAACGGGAGCGCAGGAAAGTACCGCCGGTGTACCGCACGCTGGTGGCGGGCGAGGTGGTGATTCGGCGTGGCGAACGGGTGACTGAGCAACATATTGAGATGCTCACCGCACTGGGGATGCGCAACCCACGCCTGCACTGGGCGAGTGTACTCGCCATCCTGATACTGGTAACGATGCTGGTGGTGCTGGCGGCGTTGCATATTGCTCATTACCATCCCCGTGTGTATCAACAGCCGCGTCAGCTGTGGCTGATTTCGGTGGTGGTCGCGCTCAGCGCGCTGGGCGTGAAGCTGGGAAGCAGTCTGTTGGGGCTTCCGCTGTCCGGCGTGCAGTTGGGCTACCTGACGGTGATGAGCACGACCATGGCAGGCATGTTGCTGGCGGTGCTGGTATCGCCGCACCTGGCGACGTTGCTGGTGGGTATGCTGGCGATACAGTCCGCCCTGTTGATGAACGGCGAGATGCGCTTCGCTGCCATCAGCCTGATGAGCAGTCTGGTGGGCATTTACTCGGTATGGCGATTGCACGACCGTTACGACCTGCTGCGAGCGGGGGCGTGGATTGGCGGCACCTCGCTGGTGCTCACGTGGGTGCTGGGCTGGATGAATCAGGAGACCGTGACCGAGATGAGCGTGGGGTCGGCATGGGCGATACTGATGAGCGTGCTGGCAGTGGGCGGTTTCGCTCTGTTCGTGGCGGTGCTGGAGCGTCCTTTTGGAGCAGTGACGCATCTGCGCCTGCTGGAGCTCAGTTCTCCAGAACACCCCTTGCTGAAGGAGCTGATGTTACGTGCGCCAGGCACTTACGCACACAGTATCATGGTAAGCCACCTCGCGGACGCTGCCGCCAAAGCTATCGGGGCGGACAGTCTGCTGGCGCGAGTGGGATGCTACTACCACGACGTGGGTAAGATGCGTCGTCCGGAGTTCTTCATTGAGAACCAGCGCATGGAGAACGTGCACGACCGCTTGACCCCTTCGCTGTCTGCACTCATTATTGCGGCGCACGTCAAGGATGGTGTGGATCTGGCAGACCAGTATCGCCTGCCTCGCCCCATCCGGGACATCATCGCCCAGCATCACGGCACCAGCCTCATCTCTTTCTTCTATCAGCAGGCTCTCGCAGGTTGCAAGATGCACACCGCCGTGCTGGAACAGCAGTTCCGCTACAGCGGACCCAAGCCCCAGAGTAAAGAGGCAGGCATTGTGATGCTGGCGGATGCGGTGGAGGCGGCGTCGCGTTCGCTATCACGCCCGACACCAGCGCGCATCGAGAGCCTGGTGCAACATATTATTCAGGAAAAGATAGCCGATGGACAGCTGGATGAATGCAGTTTAACATTCAGTGAGGTACATAAGATTCAGGAGGCTTTTTGCCGATTACTGGTAGCGATGCTTCATTCTCGTGTGGAGTATCCTTCATCGGCAGCGGTGACCCATGCAGATTACCATTACGAATCGACAGCCACGCCGTCTGAATCGGTTGTGGATGCGCCGAGCGATACGCCTCTTGCTGCGCCAGGAAGGCTGGAGTAAGGGGGACGTCAGCATCGTGTTGACGGATGATGAACAGATACGTTCGCTAAACCGCACCTATCGCGGGAAGGATGAGCCGACGGATGTACTCTCTTTCTCTCTGCGCGAGGTGGCGGCGGGGGCGACGACGGTAGACCTTTCCGCGTTGGAGGAGGAGCCAGCCCTGGGTGAGGTTTACATCTCCGTTCCAACCGCCATGCGCCAGGCGCAGGCAGGAGGGCGCACTCTGGAAGAGGAAGTGGCTTTTCTGGCGGTACATGGCGTGCTGCATCTGCTGGGTTATGAAGACGAAAGTCAGGAGGGTTACGAGCAGATGTACCACCGGGGCTGGGAGGTGGTACATGCCACCCGACCGGGAAGTGATACCGTATGAGAATTGCCAAAAACCCGCTGGATAGCTTCCGTTATGCCGTCGAGGGCATCCTCTACACCTTCCGCACCCAGAAGCACATGCGCTTTCACTTTTTCAGCGTGGCGCTGGTGCTTCTGGCGGGGCTGCTGTTTCGGCTGGACAAAGCAGAGATGGTCATTCTGCTCTTCACCGTGTCGCTGGTGCTGGTAGCGGAGATGTTCAACACGGCCGTGGAAGCCATCGTCGACCTGATTACGGATACCTACCATCCGCTGGCAAAACTGGCAAAGGATGTGGCGGCTGGAGCGGTACTGGTTACCGCGGTCAACGCCATCGTGGTGGGGTTCCTGCTGTTCCTCACCGAGCAACATCTGGACGAAATCCGCCTGAACCTGCACGAGCATAAGCCCGAGCCCATCGTCACTCTGGTGGTAGGCACGGTATTGCTGTTGCTGATTATCATTCTGGGCAAGATTTTCGGGCGGAAAGGCTCGTTGCTGCACGGCGGAATCATCAGCGGGCACAGCGCCCTGGGCTTTTTCATGGCTATGACCATTATCTTCCTCTCCAATAACCTGTTGATGGCGATACTCGCGCTGAGCATGGCGGTGTTGATTGCCCAGAGCCGGGTGGAGGGGCGCATCCACAGCTTGCAGGAGGTGCTGCTGGGCGCACTGATAGCCGTGCTGCTGGCGGGAGCCATCTACTGGCTGGCATGAACGAGGAAGGAGGCGCAAGAGCAACCTTGACAACACAGAAAGAAGAGTCCGACAGTCCCAGTCCCAGACCTTACCGCTGGATGTGGCTGATGTTGCTGGTCGCTGGCGCGCTGTACGCGCAGGGAACCTCTCCAGCGGAACAAACCACCGGGCAAACGCATGACCTTCGCGACCTGCTATGGATAGTCGTGCTGCTACTCGCGACCGCCTTCTGCGCGATGGTGGATAGCGCACTGCGCGCGATGCACGCCTCTCGCGTGCGTGAACTGGTAGAGGAGGGTGTGCCCAACGCGCGGCTGGTGGAGAGACTTCTGTCCGACCCCGACCGTTCGATTGCGACCGCGCAGATTGGCATGGTGCTGAGCAGTTTCGTGGCGGCGGCAGTGGCAGCAACAGGGCTGTCGCGGGGAGTGGCTGTACTCCTCCGGCTCCTCTCAGATGCCGACTGGTGGCAGAGGCATTCGGAGCCGATAGCAGTGTTGACCGTCACAGTGTTGACGGGTTTACTCGTGCTGATAGCAGGTATCCTCGTACCCCGTACCATCGCCGAAAAACACGCGGAAAAGGTCGCGTTGCGTCTGGCGCGACCGCTGTGGGTGTGTGCATGGCTTCTGTCACCCCTCGTGGCTGTCGTTATCGCGCTCAGCAATGCAATGGTGAAGCCGTTTAAGGTGCAGGTGGATTTCTCACCGCGCGTGCTCACTCCCGAGGAGATTATCAGCCTGGTGGACGCTGGTGAGGAGCAGGGGGTTATCGAGGAGGAAGAGCGCGAGATGATTCAGTCGGTGCTCGAGTTCCCCGATACCATCGTGCGCAAGGTAATGACCCCGCGCATCGACATGCACTGCGTACCGGTGGAAGCCTCTCTGCAGGAGGTGCTGGAGATTATCCGTAACTCGGGGCATTCGCGTATCCCCGTGTACGAAAGCACAGTGGACAATATCATCGGCATCGTCTACGCCAAGGACCTGCTGAGACTCTACCCGCATCTGGAGCCGTTTGACCTGCGCAAGGTGATGCGTCCTCCGTACTTCATTCCCGAAACCAAAAAGGTGGACGAGTTGATGCGGGAGTTCCGGGCGAAGAAGACGCAGATTGCCATCGTACGCGACGAGTACGGCGGCACCTCGGGGCTGGTCACACTGGAGGATATTCTGGAAGAGCTGGTGGGCGAAATCCACGATGAGTATGACACCGAAGAGACGCCGTTCGAGCAGCTGGATAGCCATACCTACCGCGCCGACGGACGTACACCCGTGGACGACGTGAACGATAAAACCGGCCTGCACCTGCCCACCGACGAGTACGATACCATTGGCGGGTTCGTATTCGGGCTGTTCGGCAGACCTGCGCAGGCGGGCGAACAGATTGCCTTCGGTCGCGCCAATTTCGTGGTGGAGGAGGCGGACGGCAGGCGCATCCGCAAGCTGCGCATCGAGGTCACCCCGACCGAGGCGCAGGAGGAAGAAGCGGAGGAACCCCAGGAGAGCACGCTGTAAAGCTATCCCTGCGCTGGTCGACAGCCGTATGCAGGTGAGTAGGCGTTGTGCGAGAAATGAGAATTGCAGTCGCGGGCTAAGCGTGAGGTGGTTGAGCGACACCCTCCGGGATGCTTGACATCTCTGCAGCGACTTGCTACAATGAAGATGACTTAAACGATTAAGGATGGTGAATGCTGCCGTGTCTGTCCAGCGCAAAAGATGCACCATTAAGGAAGTGGCTGCACGCAGCGGGGTGTCCGTAGCGACGGTTTCCAATGTGCTGCAGAACAAGAGCCACCTCTACTCCCGCGAGACCGCCGAGCGCGTGTGGCAGGCGGTGCGTGAGCTGGGTTACCGTCCCAGCTCGGTGGCGCGCAGTCTTATTCGCCAGCGTACGGACACCATCGGCGTCATTCTGGAGGAAAGGCAGGAGCTGGTGCTGGACCCGTATGTGATGTCTGTGCTGGAGGGCATCTTGGAGTATACGGTTCCGCGTGACTATCCCATCAAGATTGTCAGTATGATGTATCAACAGCGACCTGACAGCTTTCAGGCACATGTGGACGATGGTTCAGTAGATGGAGTCATTTTAGTAGCACCTCGAACGCACAGCGCGGCGCTGCAATGGGCGGTAGAGACAGATATTCCGGCTGTGGTGGCTGGTAGCACTCTGCCCGGTACGCCTCTACCCTGTGTAGATGTGGATGATATCCCTGCCTTCTACCGTGCAGTGCGCTGGCTGGTGGAGATGGGACATCAGCGCATCGGACATATCGCTGGTCCGCAAACCCACTGGAGCGCCAGAAGGCGACTGCAGGCGTACCACCAGGCAATGCGCGACATGGGTATTGCGGTGGAGCCGGGCTGGGTGGTCGAAGGGCAATACACCCCTCCCTCCGGCAAACAGGCGATGGAGCGGCTGCTGGAGGTATCTCCCCCGCTGACCGCCGTGGTGTGCGGAAACGACTGGATGGCAATGGGCGCGATGGAAGCAATCCATCAGCGAGGACTGCGCATCCCCGACGATATCTCGCTTGTGGGCTTTGACGACATAGAGTCTGCCCAGTGGGTAATGCCGCCGCTAACCACCTTCCGCCAACCGATGCGACAGATCGGCGCCAAGGCAGCCGAACTACTCATCGAGCAAGTGGAAACGGGTAAACGTGAACGCGAGGTCGTGTTGTTCCCCGCGGAGCTGATTGTTCGGCAAAGCGTAGCTCCTCCGAGGTGATGCTAAAAGACCAACAGCGGTCATACAACTGAGGCAAGACCCGTCGGCAGGCTTTCCAGCGCGCCTTGGCTGGAGAGGGGTTCTCTGCTGCGCCTTCAAGACGGTAAGAGGACTCTGTAGCCACGCCCGCGAACTGTCGAACCAGACGGCTGCGAAAACTCACCTTCACCGAGGAGGGATAACCGATGGCACATCTGAAAAACCCGCCTGTCAACCGACTGAAGGGCGATCTGCCCAAAATCGGTATTCGTCCCGCTATCGACGGAAGACGACAGGGTGTCCGCGAAAGCCTGGAAGGGCAAACGATGGCAATGGCTCAAGCGGTCGCCAAACTGCTCACCGAGAATCTGCGTCACGCCTGTGGTCTGCCTGTGGAGTGCGTGATTGCGGATACCTGCATTGGTGGGCTGGCGGAGAACGCCGCTTGCGAGCAAAAGTTCCAGCGGGAGGGCGTTGGCGTGAGCATTACAGTAACCCCCTGCTGGTGCTATGGCTATGAAACAATGGACTTCGACCCGTATCGTCCCAAGGCAGTATGGGGCTTCAACGGCACGGAGCGTCCGGGAGCCGTGTACCTGGCAGCAGTGATGGCAGCCCACGCCCAGAAAGGCTTGCCTGCTTTCAGCATCTATGGGCGCGACGTGCAGGACGCTACCGATACTTCCATTCCTGACGACGTAAAAGAGAAACTGCTGCGCTTCGCCAGAGCGGGACTTGCCGTCGCCACCATGCGGGGAAAGAGCTACGTGTCGATGGGCAATGTGTCGATGGGCATTGCCGGGTCGCTGGTAGACCAGGACTTCCTGCAACGGTATCTGGGCATGAGTGTGATGACCGTCGACATGGTGGAGTTCGTGCGGCGCATGGAGCGCGGCATCTACGACGATGATGAGTTCCGCCGCGCGATGGCTTGGGTAAAAGAGTACTGTAAGGAGGGTGAGGACTACAACCCGCCTGACAAGCAGATGAGCCGCGCCGAGAAAGACCGCGCGTGGGAGATCAGCGTGAAGATGGCGCTGATAGCCCGCGACCTGATGGTGGGCAACCCCAAGCTCGCGCAAATCGGTTATGAGGAGGAAGCGCTGGGCTTCAACGGCATCGCAGGAGGCTTCCAGGGACAGCGCCAGTGGACGGACCATCTGCCCAACGGCGACTTCATGGAGGCAATCCTGAACTCGTCGTTTGACTGGAACGGTATTCGCCAGCCTTACATCCTCGCCACCGAGAACGACCATCTCAACGGCATCTGCATGTTGTGGGGACACCTGCTGACGGGCACGGCGCAAATCTTCGCCGATGTACGCACCTACTGGAGCCCGGACGCCGTCAGGCGCGTCACCGGCTGGACGCCCACCGGCATGGCAGAAGGCGGTTTTATCCACCTCATCAACTCCGGCCCCGCCGCGCTGGATGGCACGGGACAGCAGGAGATAGACGGCAAACCCGCCATCAAACCCTGGTGGGACGTAACTTCCGAGGAGGTAGACCGCTGTCTGCAAGCCACCACCTGGCACTGCGCCATGCTGGAGTACTTCCGGGGCGGCGGCTGGTCCACCCGCTTCCTGACGCGAGGCGGAATGCCCGCGACCATGTTCCGCCTGGGACTGGTACACGGACTGGGGCCGGTACTGCAGATTGCGGAAGGCTACGTGGTAGAGATACCCCAAGAGGTACACCACAAGCTGGATGAGCGCACCAACCCCACCTGGCCCACCACCTGGTTCGTGCCGAAGGTGACGGGACAGGGCGCGTTCCGCGATGTGTATACCGTGATGGCGCACTGGGCGGCGAATCACGGTACGCTGAGCTACGGGCACATCGGTGCGGAGCTCATCACGCTGGCATCCGCGCTGCGCATCCCTGTGGCGATGCACAACGTGCCTGCCGAGCGTATTTTCCGTCCACACGCCTGGGGGCTGTTCGGCACCTCCGACCCCGAAGCGGCGGACTATCGCGCCTGCCAGACGTTCGGGCCGCTGTACGGGTAGGCACACGGTCTATCGGGGCGCGGCACGCCGCGCCCCTGACGAGAGTTGCAGGAGTCACGGCCCAGCGTCTTTTTGGACAGGACGAGGCTCCCACCGAGCCGGCAGGCTTTCGGCAGGGAGCCTCGCGAGCTAATGCTTACCGCCTGCGGCGGCGCAGCGCTGCCAGCCCGGGCGCCAGCACGCCGATACCGAAAAGCGCCATGGTGCCGGGTTCAGGGATGACCGACTGCGACACCGCGAAGCTGATGTAAGCACGATCCCCGTACTTGTAGTTCTTAATCCGCGTGCCGTCCAGCACATACTCGTCAATCGTGTCGCCACCGGTCAGGGGGTCCTTGAAGAACAGTTTCTTCTTGGTACCATCATCGAACCATCCTGCCACCGTCACCCAGTGTCCGCCCGCGTTATTTCCGAGTGCGTCCTTGTACTGGATGCGCAGTTCCACATCTTCGCCCGCCTCGATCTCTTTCTTGACGAAGTCGAAGGTGTTGGTGCCGTCGAATTGCCCTCCCGCCTTGGTGACAATCCACTTATCCAGCTTCAGGTCCTTGACGACCTTTTCCTTGCCCGGCTTGAAGTCTCCCGGCTGGATGCCGTCGTTCCAGTTCATCCCCGTTTTCAACTGACCAATGAGGTCGTTCTGTCCCGGGAGCTTCCCGCCGAGCGCGCCGGGGTGGCGTTTCTGCAACCAGTACAGGCTCTGCGCCGCAGAGGTCGGTGCGCATTCGTTTTTGCCCTGCTTGATGCCGGGCGTATCGTGGCGCACCCGCCCGATGATAGTTGCGGTCGGAGACAGGCTCGGATTGCCTGCTGACGGAGGCGATCCGTTCGCTCCTTGTCCTCGTTCTCCTGCTCCCGCGTCCAGCCCCAGATTGATACCGTCCTGCAGGTCGCCAATGTCGTACAGGCTGAACAGGACTCCTGTGTTTGCCTGCATCCCGCTGAAGTCTCCTGGGGAACGTACGGAGGAGTCAAAGGCGGCGTACACCGTGTACGGACCGGAAAGGCTCAGGCTGCTCAGGTCGAACGTGGAGGAGAAGGTCGCGGCGTTGCCGCCGAAGTCGGTAGGCTGCAACGGGATTACCGAATTGGACACCAGCCAGTCTCCGCTGTCCAGTCCGTCTCCGTTCAGGTCCACCGCTACGTTCAGGTAACCTGCCCCTAACGAGCTGAAGGGGGTAATCTGCACATCCACGAAACCGACGCTCGTGGGGTTGCCGTTGATGGCGATTTGCCCGAAGCCGACCACGGGGTCGCCTGTGGCGACTGCTGCCAGCATCGCGGCTAATGCCAGCGCGATGCCGAGCGCATGCAACCATCGTATCATCGCGGATACCTCCTTTTTTGGATAAACTATATAGAGGCAAGATTCGTACCAAAACTGCGGTTTTTGCTGAATCTTTTGCAGAAATTTCGAAAATTCTCTCTGCATTTGGCCGTGGGAATAGATTTGAAGTAGATAGAATGTTTGCCATTTCGTCAAAATGCAATAAATCCATCATTATACTCGCCAGAAAACCATGTCGGGTTTACAGAAGAGTCTCTGCCCCTCGCGCAGGAAATCATGTGCAAACAAGAAACACCCCACCGAGCGCAGGAATGCGAACCTCTGCCCTGTTGCTATTCATCGTGGTCACTCCGCCCGTCTCGGGGTCCCAAACACTGGGCCGTCTTGCCTCGGGCAGGCGCAGACGACATTGCCTGTCCTGAAGGGAGAGGTTTATCAGGAAATACACCATGTCGCCTCCGCGTCGGTAACGCGCTACCCAGATTTCGGGCGAGGCTAGCTCTAGCTGCACTCCACATCCCGCCAGCCGAAGGACTGACGCCATTTCGTCACTGAGAGAGGGGAAGACCTCAGCGCGGCGCATCAGGGACTGTACCAGCCCGTGTATTTGTTCATCCCTTTCGTTCCGACTGGCGGCGTAGCGGGGTGGCTCGCCGACCAGCACAACGGTTACGCCGTTTTGCGCCATTTTCAGCACCTGCTGCAGGGTCGCCGTATGGACGGCGTCAGTAGACGGGATGATCAGTGCCTTATAGCGTTCCTTCGCCACGCGGAATTGCCGCCTGCCGATTTGCGCTTTCTGGATTGCGGCTTCGTCAAGGATGTCAAAATCTATCTGATGCTGCAGCAGCCAGCGACACAGGTTCACAAAGCCGTCGTCTATCTCTTTCAATCGGCGGCTGGGATGGGGCTGATACATCGAGAGGGTGGTGGGGTAGAAATTCGCCTGCACGCCCGCGACAGGATACAGTACCGCCACATCGCACTCATGCTGTGCTTCGCGCAGGAGCACACTCAGTCGCCCCACGCAGGCGTTGTAGGCGGCGTAGTCGGTACGCCGTTGTTCGGTGTTGTTTGGATGTGTCGCGCCGTAAGGGTCGGGATAGTAGGAGGTGATGGTGTTGATGCCCAGCAGGTACTGCAGGCTGGCGGTGGCTTTCATCTGCGCCAGCGTCGCTCTTTTGCCACTCATCTGCTCGGCAAAGTCGGAGGTTTCGCTCATGGTTTCGGTGCGTCCCATCAGGTGCGCCGCGGAGGAAATCAGTTTGGGCACCAGGAAGCCGTTGCCTGCCGCCAGCCCAAGAGGGTCGGAGGAGAGGATGTCAATGCCCGGGATGTCCATCCGTCGCAGGCAGGTGAAGAGGTCGCCATAGTACATCACGTGCCAGAGCAGTTTCTCTTCCGCCAGCAGATGCCCACTGGAAGCGATACCGTGCTTGCGACACCACTGCTGGATCTGTCCCAGATAACGTTCCGCCACCAGCTGCGCCACCACTTCGTAAAAGTCACACCGCACCCCTCTGTGGTCGCCAGTATCGGTATACAGGCTCTCCAGCTGGGGCATCAGGTCGTAGCCCTTCCGCCGTTTGAATTGTTCGGGCAGGTCTTCCACCCAGGGCACGGCGGGCAGAGCATCAGCGGGTGGACGGATATAGGTGGTCATTAGCGAGGGCTCGTCGGTGAAGATGGCATGTATGCGCTTGCCCAGATTGGGAATGCGACGGGCGTACGCCTCATGAGTAACCTCAATGAAGATGCGCGTCGCCATGGGATGGAGCAGGTTCACATAGCGCCGCTTCTTGTAGACGTTCTCGGTGCAGTGCGTGCCCTCGTACATCCGCTGTACCTCGTATCGTGGCTTGCCGTCTGCACCCATTTTGCGCACCAGACCGATTGCTTCCAGGTCGGGGTTACGCTCCAGCACTAGTCCACCTGCCGCGCCGCTGGGATAACCCTCTTCATCATACAGCCACAGATGCAGTCCCAGCTCCTCCGCCACCCTCAGCCCCATGAGGAAAATGCGCCACTGCTCCTCGCTACGCATGTAGTCTTTGAAGCTGACGTTGCACACCAGTCCACCGATACCCGTCGCCTTCAGCCATTCCAATCGCTGGCGAAGGGATGCTTCGTCTGTGCCAAAGCTGTCGAAGTTGTGAATAATCTGCAGGGTGCGATATCGATTGGAAGGGTTGCGAAACTGCTCGTGCAAAGTGCTTGGTTGCCTGGCATTCATGGCTTGTCTCTCCTGCTCTGGCGATGGACTTTTTCCCGTACTTCGTGACGGATGCACGAGCAACCTTCTCCTGTCTCATCACCGGGGAGGAAACAGGAGAACGCTTCTGAATCGACTAATCCATTGGATGCATGGGAAGAGCAGTTCAGGATGTGGACAACCGTATAGATATCGAACGGCGCGCCGACCGCAAGGCGTGGGCGCTCATCCTTGCCGTCGTGCTTTTCACGCTACTGCCTTACCTCTTCGGGGCCTGGCTGTCGCTCGGACGAAAGTACTTCTGGATCAACCATAATATCGACGACCATTGCGTGTATCTGGCATGGATTCGGCAGGCATGGGAAGGCCACTTCTTTTTTGAGAACCGCTTCACCACCGACCCTCAACCGCGTCTTTCCACCAATCTGTTCTTCTGGGCAATCGGCACCATTGCCCGCTGGACGGGGTTGCCTGTACTGTTTCTGTTCCACGCAGCACGTATGGGGCTGGGCATCGTCTGGTTATGGACGCTGTGGCTGTTATACAAACGGCTTCTGCCGAACGGCGCACGCATGCCTGCGCTGTGGCTCGCCTGCGTCTCGGCAGGGCTGGGATGGCTGTTCTGGCGGGATGTGGGCATTAACGCCCCCATCGACACGTGGCAGGTGGAGGCGTTTACCTTCCTGTCGCTTTACCTGAACCCGTTGTTCGTGGTGGGCACGCTGCTGATGACCGCATGTATCTATGACCTCTGGCAGGCGGTGCAGGAGAGAAGATGGATTTACACGGTACGGGCGGGAATCTGGGCGCTGCTGGTTGGGAACATCCACTCCTACGATGTGATACAGGTGGCGGGGGCGTGGCTGGCCTTCCTTGTGGTTAGCAGTGTTGTTCAGAGGCGGTTTGACGCGCAACGCTGGGTGATGGTGCTGACCGCGGGGGGCATCGGTTTGCCGACGGTAGCCTATCAGTACTGGCTGTACCGCGTCGACCCCATCTTCCGCCACCGTGCGGATGTGCCAACGTCCGCGCCTCCGTTGTGGCACGTGCTGGCGGGCTACGCGCCACTGCTGATTCTGGCTGCCGTCGCCGTGTGGGCAACCGTGCGCTCGCGGCGGCACCGCGAGGATGCTTTCCTGCTGTTGCTCTGCTGGGCAATCGTCGGTATCGGATTGCAGTATTTGCCCAGGAGCTTCGCCGCGGTGGGTGTCCATCTGCCCATGAACTTCGAGCGCAAGATGGTGATGGGCGCGCACCTGCCGTTGTGTGCCTTGGCGGGATGGGGGTTGTGGTTGCTGGTGCGCCATCTGCCCGCGCGACGTGCCTTGCTGGTGACTGCACTGGTGATTGCACTCACTACCCCCAGCAACGTGCGCTGGCTCATTCGCGATGCCCACAACCTCATCCGCAATATGGCGAACACCGGTATGCACCGTGCCTACATGGAGCCGGAAGAATGGGAAGCCATCCAGTGGCTGGCGCGAAACACAAGCCCGGAGGAGGCGGTGTTGACTTTCCCCTCGTTCGGAGTGTTCATTCCCCCGTTTGCGGGCAATCGTGTGTACGCCGGGCACTGGGGCGAGACTCCGCAGTTCGCCGAGCGACTGCGTGAGACCCTGCGCTTTCTGGATGCCCGCCGGGGCGATGAGGAGCGCTATGAGCTGCTGCGCCGCGCGAAGACAAAGTACATCGTGGCATTCACGCCGGAACTGCAGGGCTGGTTCGTGGTTCCTTTGCGCGATTTTGTAGCCCAGCCGCTTCGGGGTACGGAAGTGGTCTTCCAGAATCGGCTGATAGTGATACTGAAGGTTCTCTAAATCGACTGGGAGACCTGTGTGTTACTGCCAGAACTGATAGGTGGGCACGTCGTAGAGGATACCTATGATGTTGGCGATACTGCCCACCACGAACTGTCCCAGTATCAGCCCGAAGAAGAAGGGCAGGGAACGGCGATACAGCCTCAGCCCGCCATACCGCAGGAGAAACACTTTGACCAGCCAGGCGATAAACAGAGGCATCCACACCAGATTCATCTCCCAGCTGCCGCTGACCGCAAAGCCCAGCGGGTGGAAGGGCCACCACGTGAACCGCGTGCGCATGAACTGCAGGAAAAAGGAAATCAACAAGCCCACACCGATAGCCAGCGTGGCGGTGATGTTGGCATCGGTGGGCATCTGCAGCCACGTGCTGAGGCGGGTGTAGGACTCGCCCCCGAAGGAGATTCGGGATTTACTCACCGCACCGTAGTCGTAGTTCAGGTGTAGCATCGCCCAGAACGCCGCCAGTGAGCCGATGATGCCCGCAAATATCATCCCCCAGTACCAGCCTCGCAGGTTGGAACGAGTCTGTTCCGCCAGCTTGAACGCTTCCAGCTGGTGGGGCATCGGGTGGCTGCGGTAGGCGCGGTTCATGGTGTAAAGCAGAGACATGGCGGTTAAATCGGAGTGGCTGAACTGCCGCGTGCCGAACACTTCGGGCAGGATGGAATCGGGACCGGTGAAGTGCAGGTCATGCACCGGTGTGCCGAACTCCGCCCTCATGCGTGTGATAGCGATAGCCAGCACGAAGTAAATGGCAAAGAAGGCAATGCCCAGTCCCCAGCTCATGCCCAGCAGTTTGCCGAAGTACACCAGAAACGCCATACCCGCCAGAATACCCAGCACCGCCCAGCGGTAGCGGATGGGTTCGTCGGAGTCGTCTACTGCGGAGGGCAGCCCCACGGCGCGCCTCAGCACCTCGCGCAGATAGTTACGGCTCAGCCAGATGCTGAACAGGAAGAACATCAGGTATGCGCCAAAGCATTGATTGTTCTCGTAGGGGAAGCGTGGGTCACGGTCCCACGCCATCGCTACCGAAAGCACCCGTTCCATCTTCCATACGATGTAGAAAAACCAGCAGGAGAAGAGGAAGTCCACCGGTAGCAACATACCGAACCCTATCATGAACGGATACCACGAAAGAGGTGTCCAGCCGATGGCGTTCCATGGCTTTTGAGTCACCAGCGGACCCAGGTCAAAATAGCTCAAATCTCCCATGCCCGGGCTGAGTATGCGCGGTACCGAGGGCGACCACAGATGCAGGATGTTCAGCGTATCCGCCGTGCCTGCCAGCAAGAAAGCGAACCAGAACAAACGGTTGCGAAGCACGGAAGGCACGCGCCCCTGTTCTACCCCCTCCGTGATGACCAGAGGCACGGCGATAACGGGATAGGTGAGGCGTTCACGGTGCGTCCATTGCTTGCGTAACAACACGTTGATACACAGCATGACGAACAGCAGCACACACAGGAACAGGCTCCACATCAGCACGGGTATCGCCCAGCCGAGGATATACTGCACGCGGTAGAAGGTATCGTTGCCCTGAAAGTAGCCGGTGTACACCTTCGGGTCAGAGACCATCAACCATTTGGGCAGATACTGGAAAAATAGCTCCTGCCAGCGGTTGGAAGAGTCGGCGAAGCGGAAGGGCCAGGCGAGGGTCGGGGTAAGCACCTGCACCATGTCGTGACCACACAGGGCAGAACCCAGCGCCAGCATCATATATACCGCCATCAGCTCCGCCTGTGTAAGCGCCCAGCGGGGGCGAATGCGCGCCACCAGCAGGTTCAGAATAGCCAGCACAAGGATAATGAAGATGACATTGAAAAACAGGGAGATGGTGGTGGGGTGCGTGGAGTAGCGAATGACCTCCATCTGCACGACCCAGTATGCATTCAACGGAACCAGCACCGTGCCCAGCAGCAGGGAGCGCCACGTTACCGCCCGACCTGTCCACTGGTGCGCAGCCTGCCGCTCCTGTTCCTTTATCCTGAGTTTATCTGCCGTATCCGCAACTGCCAACCGCCAGTTCCCCCGCTGTGAAGAAACCTTAGGGGTTACGCCGTTGCGATGAACAACTGGCGAACCATGCTTTTTAAGTGATTTCAGAGACGCTCTTTCGTCATGCTGAACGAAGTGAAGCATCTCTGAGATTCTTCGCTCCGCTCAGAATGACATTTATGCTGACGCTCTCTCGTCATGCTGAACGAAGTGAAGCATCTCTGAGATTCTTCGCTCCGCTCAGAATGACATTTATGCTGACGCTCTTTCGTCATGCTGAACGAAGTGAAGCATCTCTGAGATTCTTCGCTCCGCTCAGAATGACATTCTGTGTCACTTTATATCGCACAATTTCAAGCAGTATTCCGGCTGCGTAACTCCTGGACATGAACACTCCATGACGATGCGTCTCAGGGGTGCTTCGATAGTTCCGCCACGCACCGCCTGGTGGGCGAGGCTCTCGCCGAGCCGTAAACCCCTCCCCGTCCACGGGGAAGTCGGGGGGCGACTCACCCGGATGTTCGCCCTCTATCCGATGTCTGGAGACCGTTCACTCGGTTTCGCGAAATGCAAGCTAAAGCCTGCGGCTACATAAGGTAGTATGTATTCTTCTCTCCCCGCGGCATGAAATCCTTCGGCAGGATGTGTTCCACCCTATCGCGAAAACCCCTGTGGATATTTGACCGCAGGAGAGGAATCATGCGTGTTGGTGTGGACTACTACCCCGAACACTGGGACGAGAGCCGCTGGGAGACCGATGCCCGGCTGATGCGAGAGGCGGGTATCAGCGTGGTGCGACTGGCGGAGTTCTCGTGGTGCAAACTGGAGCCTGAGGAGGGCAGGTACGACTTCAGCTGGTTAGACCGCGCTCTGGAGGTATTGCACCGCGAAGGTATACAGGCGGTTCTGGGCACGCCGACGGCGACCCCGCCTGCATGGCTGCACCAGCGGTACGACATCTATCCCCGCGATGCAAGGCGATATCCCTTGGGCTTTGGCACGCGGCTGCAACGATGCCTGAACCACCCGGTGATGCGCCGCTACTCCCGCCTGATTACGGAGGCAATGGTCAGCCACTATGCGCATCATCCAGCGGTCATCGGCTGGCAGACCGATAACGAGTTTGAAGCCAATCTCTGTTACTGCGATGTTTGTGCCGACCTGTTCCGCCAGTGGTTGCAGCGCAAATACGGCTCGCTACAGGCATTGAACAGGGCATGGGGCACCATCTTCTGGAGCCAGGAATACACCAACTGGAGCCAGATCCCTCTGCCCTGGGTGGCGCGGTGCGGACAATCGCATAACCCATCCCTGTGGCTGGACTACCGGCGCTTCGCCTCCGAATCCACCGTCAGCTTCCAGCGTGAGCAGGTGGAGATTATCCGTCGCCTCGCTCCCCATCACTTCGTCACTCACAACTTCATGGGCTTGCACGATAGTTTAGATTACTTCGCCCTGGCGCAGGACCTGGACTTCGTGGCGTGGGATAACTACCCCAGCGGTAACTGGAAGGAGGCGGGACACGCGGAGCTGGCGCACGACGTGATGCGTGGTATCAAGCAGAAGAACTTCTGGGTGATGGAGGAGCAGAGCGGTATCCCCGGCTGGGAGTATATCGGGCGCAGACCCGCGCCGGGGCAGATACGAGCGTGGGCATGGCAGGCCGTGGCGCACGGTGCAGACGCGGTGGTCTTTTTCCGCTGGCGGTCGTGCCTGTACGGCACGGAGCAATACTGGCATGGCATCCTCAACCACGATGGCATCCCGCGACGCCGATACCGCGAAGTGGCTCGCTTCGGTGAAGAGATGAACCGCCTGAGCGCAGAGCTGGACGGCACGACGCTGCACCATCAGGTGGCGATTCTCAACTCTTATGAGCAGAACTGGGCGCTGCAGATTCAGCCGCAGGTCAACGGCTTGAGCTGGTGGGAGCAGGTGCGACGCTTCTATTACTCCTTCCGCCGGCTGGGCGCAGGGGTAGACATCGTTCCGATAGACGCCGACCTGAGCCAGTACCGGGTGATTGTGCTGCCCAGCTGGTACATCCTCACTGAGCGCGACGCCCAACGGCTGTCGGAATATGTGCGTCAGGGCGGAACGCTGATAGTGAACCCGCGCACGGGCGTCAAGGACGAGCGCAACGTCTGCCGCACGGAGCCTTTGCCTTCCCTGCTGCGGGAGGTGGCTGGCGTGGAGATAGACGATTACGACCCGCTGGGCACGGATGAGAATCGCATCCGCCTGCACTCGGGTGAGGAGTTCGCCGTATCGGTTTGGGCGGACGCGCTGATTCTTCAGGGAGCGGAAGAGGTAGCGGTTTACACCCGTTCCATCTTCGCGGGCGAAACAGCCATCGCCTGCCATCGTTTCGGTGGCGGGACAGTGTACACTCTGGGCACATATGGCGAGCCTGCGCTGTATGACACCTTGCTGGGACGGGTGCTGGATGAGGCGGGCGTGGAGACGATGCCTGGCGTGCCTGAGGGCGTGGATGCCTGCTGGCGCGAGAAGGAAGGGGCGCGGTATCTGTTTCTGGTGAACCTTAGCGGTGAGGAGCGAAGCGTGCCTGTTCCCGAAGGGGTAACGACGTTGCTGGGCGCATCGCCACACGGGGGAATGGTCAACCTGTCCCCTTATGAAGTCGGGATATACCGGACAGGTAGTTGACGAGATGGGTTGCGACGTGCTTCAAGGCAGGGTTGCTCTGGTAACGGGTGCATCGCGCGGTATCGGGCGAGCGTGTGCTGTGGCTCTGGCGGAGTGGGGTGCGGTGGTTGCTGTAAACTACCGCCAGGCGGTTCGTTTTCTCGCCTCGCCCGACGCCGATTACCTGACAGGCATCACTCTGGACGTGAACGGGGGTTCATACATCCGCTGATGGACATCCAGGAACAGGTGAACCGCTTTCGAGAGACCATGCAGGCTTTGCGCCAGCAGATTGGGCGCGTGATTGTGGGGCATGAGGAGGTGGTGGAAGGCACGTTACTGTGCGTCTTCGCAGGCGGACACGCCCTGCTGGAGGGTGTGCCCGGTCTGGGCAAAACTCTGCTGGTGCGCACATTAGGGCAGGTGCTTTCCCTGCGTTTTTCCCGCATCCAGTTTACCCCCGACCTCATGCCTGCCGACATCACCGGAACCAATCTGCTGGCGGAGGACGAAGGCGGTCGCCGACGGTTCCAGTTTCAGCCCGGCCCGGTGTTTGCCAACATCGTGTTAGCCGATGAGATTAACCGCGCCACGCCCAAAACGCAGTCCGCCATGCTGGAGGCGATGCAGGAGCACGCGGTGACGGTGGCGGGAGTGCGCTATGACCTGCCGGAGCCTTTCTTCGTGCTGGCAACCCAGAACCCCATCGAGATGGAGGGAACATACCCCCTGCCCGAAGCGCAACTGGACCGCTTTATGTTCAAGGTGCTGGTGCACTCGCCATCGGTGGAACAGTTGAACGCGATTATCGACCGCACCACTGGCGCGGAGATGCCACAGGCAGAGGTAGTAGCCGACTCGCAGACCGTGTTGTGGATGCAGGGTTTAGCGCGGCAGATTCCACTGGCGGCCCCTGTGCGCGATTTCGCGTCGCAGCTGGTGCACTTGACGCATCCGGATGTGGACGGCGCGCCCGACACGGTGAAGCGGTATGTGCGTTTCGGCTCCAGCCCGCGCGGGGCGCAGGCGCTGGTGCAAACGGCGAAGGTGCGTGCGCTGAGCGAGGGGCGCTACAACGTGGCGATAGAGGATATCGAGGCGGTCGCCTATCCGTCGCTGAGGCATCGCATCCTGCTGAACTTTGAAGCGGAGGCGCAGGGCATCACGCCAGAACAGGTGATCGACGCGGTGCTGGAGCATGTGCGCGCCCGCACGGAGGTTCGTCTGCCGCTCGGAGACGTCCGATAAACCCACCATAGGGGCAACCCTCGTGGTTGCCCCACCCCCTGTGGTTGTGGCAAATATGGGCAGACACAGGGGTGTGTCCCTGCGTGTGGATTGGGGCAGACAGGGAGGTCTGCCCCTACGGTTGGTGCGCGTGAATTGGGCAGACACGGAGGTCTACCCCTACCGTATCGGTCTGAAACGGGGCGAAGGGTTCACATGCGGCGGCGTGTGCCATACATTACCCTGATTCTGTGCCTGCTGATGCTGGGCGGCTACGCGCTGCAGCAGGCAGGCATGAGCGCGGAGCTGTGGCAACTGGTACCCCAGCGCTTTCAGGTCTGGTCGCTTCTCACCACCTGCTTTCTGCACGCGACCCCGGCGCATCTGCTGGGCAATTTGCTGTGGCTACTCCTTTTCGGCAGCATGGTAGAGATGGCGGTTCGTCGCTATGAGGTTGCGCTGGTGATGTTGCTGGGGGGGATGGTGGCGTCCGCGGTGCAAATGATGGTGGTTTTGGTCTCTCAGCCGGAGCGGGCAGAGTCGCCGATTGTGGGCGCGTCAGGGATGGTCGCAGCGGTCATCGGGGCGTTTGCGGTACGCTTCTTTGCGCTGGACGTCCGCGTGGGCAAAGTTTCCATCCCCAGCCTGTGGATTATCTTGCTGTGGTTGATACCGCAGCTGGTGGGAGCCATCCGTACCCTGGTGGAGGGTGGGCTTGGCACGGTGGGCTACTGGGGACACCTGGGCGGTTTTATCACCGGGCTGGTTCTGGCGCTTGCGCTGCGCATGACGCGGGCAGGGGCACGCAGTTACCTCCAGCAGCAGCTGCTGCAGGCACAGTCGCGTGGCGATGTGCTGGAAGCGTCGCGTATCGCGCAGGCGTGGTGCCAGCTGGAGCCAGACTCGATACAGGCGCACCTGACCGCAGCGCGCATGGCACTGACTTCAGGCGATGAGCCCGAGAGCCTGAAGCACTACCAGCAGTCGCTCGCCCTCTGCGAGGTGCGCAACGACACGAAAACGGGGGTGGACATCTTTCTGGAAAGCCGTCAGCATTTGCCCACTCGTTTGCTACCACGCGAGATGTGCTTGCGCTGGTCGCTGCGAGCGGCGCAGGCTGGACACCTGGAAGAGGCTCTGGAGGCGTTGCGGCAGCTCGCCGAGTCCGCCGCTGGCACTCCCGAAGGCGAAAATGCGCTACTGCAATCGGCGCGAATTACCCTGCAGCAGCTGCAACAGCCAGACCGTGCGGTCGCCTTGCTGGAACGTTTTCTCGAGCAATATCCGCACAGTGCGCTGACCGCCTATGCGCTGCGCTTGCTGCGCCAGGCACAGGAAGCGGAGAGGAAGTGACAACTTTCACTCACCCCACCGCTCCCAATACAGTCCAGTAAGAAAGTAGGGCTGTCCGCCCTGCAGGAGCTGAATCCGTAACTCGCGCATGTAACGCGGACGCAGGTACTGCTGGCGTTCCTGTTCGGAAAGGCTGGCGTAAAAATCTTCGTAGCTCACGCCTCTATCAGGAGCCGCTGTTTCAACACGTCGAGGGCTTCCTGCCGATTACGTGCTTTGGGGGGCGTTCCGTGCAACTCACGGCGTCGCTCCAGATAGCTTCGCCGAAGGGCATCCAATTGCGATATGTCCGCTTTGAGCACCTCTGCCAGCGCGCTCTGCACCACCTGCTGGTTCAGCCGCTGCACCTCGCGCCACTCCGCACGTTGGCGAGCAGTCTCCTGTGCGGGCACAGTCAACATGTATTCTGCCGGCTTGCCTTTGCTGTCTACCTTACGCCAAACGAAACCAAAAGCCTCCGCCAGCTTCTGCAGGGCTTGATGCAGCGGCTGGTTATGCACCACGAGAATCGCCCGATGTTGCGCCACAGAGCGATCCACGCACAAAGCCACACCAGTTTGGCGGGAGAGCTGTTGTAACAGGTCGGTCAACGGAGTGGGCGGGTAATTAAGCGTGTGGGGTTTGGCGAGTCGAGCGTCCGCTTCGGGGTCTAAAGCAGTAGAGCCTGCCGTGAGAGTCGAAGCGATAACGAGCGAAAAGAAGAGACAGAGAAGTAACATCGTCCTCAACGCTCTCATTGCAAACGGGTGCCTCCTTTGACTACGCTGTCATTATCATACACGACACGAACAGGCCTGTTCAACAGCGGTCAGCTCAGAAACTGATAGATGGGCACATCAAACACCCTTCCCACAATCGCCCAGCTTGCTTGGGTCACGATGTCGCCCAGAGTCACCCCCACGAAGAAGGGCAAACTGCGCCGGTAACCCTTGCTGCCGCCGAACCGCTGTACCAGCACCTTTGCCGTCCACGCTATCAGAAACGGCAGGAAGAACGCGCTCATGGTGAAGGTGTTCGCCATCACGT
Organism: Bacillota bacterium; assembly: GCA_023511455.1. Lineage (NCBI taxonomy): Bacteria > Bacillati > Bacillota > Bacillota bacterium. Next base: position 190,298 of record JAIMBJ010000004.1, on the reverse strand, counting down.
AGCCCACCGGATGCAGAGGGAAGTTGCTCAGGCGCATCCTCAAACCGGCGAGCATGAGAGTAAATCCTCCGCCAACGCATGCTGCCAGCACGCCGTTCTTATCCCAGCCTGTGGGGCTGCTGGCGAGGGAGTGCATCTGCTGCATCCCGTACTGCACCTTCCACATGGCGTAGGCGTTGCTTTTGGCGGTCGCCGCGCCGAGTTCGTAGAAGTAGCTCAGGCTGCTCCACCATCCCACCGCCAGCGCGGTTGCCGTGCCGATGGCTACCCACGCCAGCACCGTGCGCCAGCGCAACCCTACCGAGTCGGCAATCTTCAGTCCTTCCATCAGATACGGCAGCGACTGCGCGCGGATGTCCACATGCACCAGGTCAAAGTATCCTCCCGCCACGATGGCTTTGTCCGACAGGTTCTGTGTGCCCAGCACGGCGTTCGCCACACGGTGGGGCGTCCATGTGGCGGGAGCGAAGGTCCATTGTCCGCCTGCCTCAGCGCGGATGCGCGCCCCGCTCAACACGTACGCGACGTACACACCGATAATCATCAGCGCGAAAAGCGGTGGAATGCCGGTGAGCATCATCATGAGCGCGCACATCAGGACACACCCCAGCGCCAGCAAACCCAGCAGCCGCACGGTGCGCACCTCGTCGGGCGTCAGGTGTCGCACGAGGCTCTTCCAGTGGTACCGCCCTCCCCAGCCCACCATCATCGCGAAGGCAATCCATGCGCCCGCCGCCTGCTCTTCCTTGTAGGGGAAGCGCGCTGCCGCCGTGTCGCCCACCTCCAGTCCAAACGCCGCGCCCACCACATACAGCAGGCGCGTGACCAGCCAGAAGAACCAGCAGCTGAAACTGATGCTGCTCGGCACGAAGTAGGCCAGTCCAATTGCCATCGGATAGAAGCCCAGTGGAAAAGCGGGGAAAGCATCCCACGGCGGCGACTGGAAGATGGGGATTTTGATGTAACTGGCTTTCAGCTGCACCGCGGGGATGGCGGGGTACCAGTCTCGCAGTGCCAGCAGACTCTGCATCACCGCTGGAATGGCGAACCCGAGCCAGAAGAGCGGACGCCGCAGCAGGTCATCCTGCGGGTCGGTCAGCTGCAGAGGTAGCACGGTGATGGGGAAGGTGAGTCGTTCCTGTCGGATCCAGATTCGGTGCAACACCGCCGCCAGCCCAATCCAGGCGCCGGTCAACAGCATCAGGTACAGGCTCCAGAAGAGAATGGGTACCGTCCACGCCTGCCACGGCACCCCGCTTTGCCCGCGATACAGTGCGTCGATTGCCTTCGGGTCGTGCAGGATGGGCAGGTGGGAAAGCAGTGGCACGTAGCGGCTCCACTGCGGTTGCGTCTCGGAAAAATAGGGAAAAAAGCCCATCCCGGGCATCAGGAAGCGCAAGCCGCCAAAGCCGATAATGGGGATGGTGCTTGTCAGCACGATGTAGCCCATCAACAGCTCCTCGCGGCGGAACGGCAACCATCGGCGCAGCAACCGCACGAACAGCAGGTACAGCGCAGTGGGCATCATCAGCGAGTAGCAGATGAGGTAGATGCTGCGGGCAATCTCGCTGTCCGCCACCCACCACACCATCACCACCTGCGTCAGCACGATAAGCAGCGCCAGACGCGGACGGATGCGCGCGATGGTATCTCTCAAATCACCCTCCCCGGTCTCCGCGTACCGCCATCCTTCGTTTGCACGCGGATCGTGCCGACGTCCACCGTCGGCGTGTTGACCCGCACCACCGCCGGCAACCCCTCTACCTGTGCGACGCCGGGCGTTGGCACCAGTCGCTGCGCCTCTACCCGCAACAACAACACATACTCCCCGTACGGTAAACCGCCGAACTCGAAGCGTCCTGATGAATCGGTAGCGACGACACCCGCCACCACGCGCCAGTCGAAGGGTCGCGCCACCAGCACTGCGTCCTGTCTGCCCGCACGTGTTCGTGTAAACGGCAACGAGTCTTCGCGCGACATCACGCCAATGCGCACGCCCTCGACGGGCTGTCCGTTCCACACCACCGTGCCCACAATCCTGCCCGGTGACGCGACCTCCTTCCGCTGTTCAGTGGGGATTTGTCCGCGCTCGTACCACTGCTGTGCCTTCTGCGCATCGCCGAACCGGGCATACAGGTCTCCCATGATGCGGCAGGCGTTTTGGGACTGGCGGTACGGTCGCGCCCGCGCATCCAGCCAGTCCAGGTACCGTTTCGCCTCGGGCGTTACCGCGCAGTTGGACAGGGTCTCCACCATTAACTGCACGAACTGCAGACGGGGCGCGTTCTCGATACACAGGCGATCCACCTCCAGACTGCGCACCGGGTCCCAGTCGATGGAACGCACATCGTGCAGGTGCACCAGCAGCGGTCGCGCCAGGGTGGTCTGGTATCGCCGCTGGAGCAGGTACTGCTCCACCTTATAGGTCACGCTCGGCTCGTTTGGGAAGCCCACGATGGTCTGGAAGGGGATACGCGCCACACGCACACTGCCCTCCGACCCGGGCAGCAACACTGTATCGGTACCCGCCGCGCCCACAGGGATTTGCTCCCTCTCGCGCATCTGCAGCAGGTTGCGCCCGTAGTCCATCCTGCCAACGACCACCCCAAAGAATAGCCATACCGCCGTCACCACGGTCAGTGCCAGCGGTACCAGTGCCCCTGCCAACCCGCGCACTCGCTGCTGATAATTCTCTGCAGGAGCTACCACCGCCGTCCACAGGCTTGCCCAGCAGAAGCTGCCCACCGCAGCAATCGCCAGCGATATGCCCACAAAGGTCAGCCAGCCGCGTGGGTTCAGGTCTGCCAGGGCGGGTGTGCCCGCTGGCGGCACAAATACCGCCGGAAAATCGAACATAAAACGGTAAAGCGCCGCTCCGAAGTCGAAACCGGTAAACCGCAGTACCAGCGCGCCAACCAGTCCGCTGCTGAATCCCCCTAGCGTCAATCGCACCAGCGACCACAGACGCGGGGCACTTCCTCCAATCCACCATCCCGCAAATCCATCGCCAGACCACCACAGGGCGGTAAACAAACACAGCCCCCCGCAGAGCCACATCAAGCCGTCAAGCGACAGGTCAGGAGACCGCGCAAACCACCCTGCGAACGCCAGTACCACCAGCAGCCAGACTGCCGACAGCCCCAGCAGACGCGGCACATGCTGTTGGTTACTCCGCAGGATGGCTCCGGCAGGAGAAGCCGCTCGCAGGGCAATCAGCACCAGCAACAGATATACCGCCACCAGCATCGCGGCGCGCATGGGTGGTGTCACTGAGCCCGCGAATGAAATCCAGCGAACCAGCGTGGACGACCACGCCAGCGTGTCTGGTATCGGTAGCCCTGAAGCGTCCAGCGAGCGCAGTACGGCAGGTAAGATACGTAACGTCTCGATATGCACCCGCAGAAAGGTCGGAACCATACCCAGCACAGCAAAGAACAGACCGTTCAGCCATATCCGGCGCAACGAAAGGTTGTCTTGCATTCATCTACCTCCGGCGTAAGGAGGGATTCGTGCGCGGCAAAATGCCTTCTATTCCTCCAGCAAAGGAACTCTTTTCGCCTTGCCCGCTGGCAAAGTGAAAAACACCGTCGTACCTTTGCCCAGCTCGCTCTCAATCCAGATACGCCCCTTCTGCGCCTCCACTGCCAGCTGGCAGAAGGTCAACCCCAATCCGGTGCTTGCCCCCCCTTTACGCGCCTCCACCTGCGCGTACTTGTCGAACACCTTCTCCACCCATTCCGGTGGGATGCCCGGACCCTGGTCGGTAACGCTGAAGGTTACCGTATTGTTGGCGGAGGCACGCACACGGATGGTGATGGTGGTGTCTGGGGGACTGTATTTGAGGGCGTTGCTGAGCAGATTGACCAGCACGCGGGTGGTGATATCCGGGTCGGCGATAACGGTGCTTACCTGAGGGTCCGGCTCATAAACGATGTTTACCCGATTTTGCGCCGCCCACAACGCGACTACCGCGAGGGAGTTATTGACCAGCTCGTCCACGTTTACCTCCTGCGTTTGCACCGGCATCTTGCGGTGCTCGAGGCGGGGCAGGTCCAGCAGCGAGTTGACCAGGGTGAGTATCCGGTTGCTGGAGATGAGCGCCATATCCAGCATCTCCTGCTCGGTTTCGTCCATCCGGCCGTTGCGCACTTGCCGCAGGGTCTGCAAGCCGGTAAGCACGTTCGTTAGGGGGGAGCGCAGGTCGTGAACGATGAAGTGCATCAGCTCCTCCTGACGTTTGCGCGATGCCAGCAAACCGGAGAGCATGTAAGTAACGGTGAGAAAGATTGCGGAGCGCACTGCCAGGTTCCAGTAGGGTACGACATTGCTCGTGTCATGCTGGGTAGAGAGCACATCTGCAGCGAACCACGCTATCGCGCTGGCTACTGCCAGTATGACTCCGGGTTTCTCTCCGGCGAACCAGTCGACCAGAATAATCGGGATGAGGTACAGGATGAGGATATCTGGCTCGGTGAAGTAGTCTACTATGGCAATAAGGGCAACCATCACTAATCCGATGGTTGTCCAGAAGTTTTTGGAACGTCTGCTCAGGAAATGCACGACTCTTTGCACGTTACGCCTCCTACCACGCCGTGTTACCTCGCCGGGAGGCTCTTCGCGCCGCGGTGTCCAGAGCGGACTGTATCAGCATGAACTCACCCACATTATCCATTGTCAGCAAGCCCACCAGTTCATCACCGCGCATCACAGGCATGGAGTGGCAGGCACATGCTTGCAGGCGCGGCAGCACGTTTTCCAGCATTTCAGCAGCGTCTACCACCTCAAACTCCCTCTGCATCACATCCCGCACCAGCTGCTGTTCCCTGTGCGACGCCAGCGCGTTCAACAGGTCACCACGGGTGAGTACACCGGCAACACGCCCGTTTTCTATCACCGGAAAGTCCTGTTGCCAGCCCTTCAGAATGAGTTCAATGACCCTCTCCAGCGGGTCATCCGGTGAGACGGTACGGAACTCGGTTAGCATCGCACGCTGTACCGGAATACCGCCCAGCGCGGATTTAATCTGTACCATGCTGGCTTCCTGCGCCGCGCCAATCCACACAAAGAACGCGATAAAAAGCAGGAACGGATTAAAAAGCAATCCCAGAAAACCGAACAGGAAAGCCATGCCCTGTCCCAGCGCCGCGGCGATATTGGTGGCTTGCACGTAGTCCATGCGCATTGCCAGCAAGGCGCGCAATACCCGCCCGCCATCCATCGGGAAGGCAGGCAGCAGGTTAAACGCCGCGAGGAACAGGTTCACTATCATGAGCCTCGACCAGATCGACCCCCTGACCGCGTCGAACTGTTCCATCGGCAACAGGGTTGCCTTTGCCTGCAGAAACAGATAGAGAACGATGAATAACACTACGTTTACCGCAGGACCTGCCAGTGCCACCCACAGCTCCTCGACCGGCCTATCTGGCATTCTTTCCAGACGCGCCACGCCCCCTATCGGTAACAGCGTGATGTCGCGGGTGCGAATGCCGTATCGCTTCGCAGCAAGAGCGTGACCGAACTCGTGCAGCAGTACGCAGCCGAAAAGGAGCAGGATAAAGACCACTCCGCTCACAACCGCCTGTAAGGTGCCAATCTGAAGCCAGTGCAGAAGGGCAATGCTGCCGATAAGGAGAAGAAATGTTGCATGCACGTACACTGCAATACCCGCGTACTCACCCAGTTTCCATGACCATCTCATAGGCAGTTTCCTTCCTTTCTCATCTTGCACACTTCCCGTTATGACTTACGCAACGGTCGGGGGAATCTATAACAGAGGAACCAGAAGATATTTCGCGAAGCAGATGCCGAATACCTCTGTGCCTGCCAGCGGTTGACAACAGGCAGACATCGGCGTATACTGAAGTTCGGTTCAATCTAGAAGAACAGGGGCTGGGGCTTCCGATGAGAATAGTCATTCTGGGGTGTGGACGTACAGGGGCTGCACTGGCTCGCATCATGGCAGCAGAGGGACATAAGGTAACGCTGATAGAGTGGAACAGCGACTCTCTGGAGCGACTGGGTGGTAAGTTCTCCGGTGCGGTGATACCCGGCAACGGGCTGGATGAGGACATCCTGAAAAAGGCGGGTATCGAGCAGGCGGACCTCTTCGCCGCCCTGACCGAAGGCGACAATCGCAACCTGATGGCGGCGCAAATCGCCAAAGAGCGGTTCCGCGTGCCCAAGGTAGTTGCCAAAGTGAACGACCCCATCCGGGCGCAGGCTTACCGCGAACGGGGTATCTACACGATATGCTACGGGCTCATCGGCTCCTCGATTATCCGCGACCTGGCGTATGACCGCCCGCTGGGTTCGGTCGAGGAGTATAATGTGCTTCCCCCCGAGCTGGAAGACTGAGTGAGGTAGTGCGACAATGTACGTGATCATCGTAGGTGCTGGCAATGTGGGCTACTACCTGGCGAAGACTCTGATGAACGCCGGGCATGAGGTGCTGCTGATTGAGCGCGACAAGAGGCGGTGCGCGCTTCTACAGGACGAGCTGGGTGAGATGGTGATGCGCGGGCGCGGCGACGAAATCCATACCATGCGTGAAGCGGGTGCAGACCGCGCGGATATCGTGGTTGCCTGCACCGGCGATGATGAGGATAACCTGATTATCAGCCAGATTGCCAAGTGGTACTTCAATGTTCCACGAACCGTTGCGCGCATCAACGACCCGCGTAACGAGGGCATCTTTCAGCAGCTCGGTATCGATGCCACCGTCAGCAGCACCAACATTATCTATCACCTGATCGAACAGGAGATCGAGACCGGCGAGATTATTCCTCTGGCGGCTTTGAAGCGCGGTAACATCGAAATCGTCGATGTCGAGCTGGGGCCCCGCACACCGGTGGTTGGCAAGCGTATTCATGACCTTCCGCTCCCGCCTGACACGCTGATTGTGTGTATCATTCGGCAGGAAAACGCGGTGCTTCCCCATGCCGACACGGAGCTGCAGCCCGGCGACAGCGTGATCGCGCTGGTGTCGGCGCAGAACGCACCACAGTTGCGCAACGTGTTCGCGGAGGAGCAGGAGGCATAGTCGCGAAACAGGGGCGTGTGTACTGGAGGCTAACGGCTCCCCCGGGGATTCGCCTTCCAGCCGTTCGCTGTTGCCTTGCATCACAATAGTGATACTCCGGGAGCGTAACTCAATCGAGGCTGCTGGTTATTTGCAGACTGAGAAAGCCTGCCGGGCGGTCACGCCAGTTTTCGATGAGACTGCCAGGGCGATACAGGCTGAAAGCGGTCAGGGCTTCCAGCGAGGTGCCCGCAGTCGGAAAACCTCGAGGGGCGAAGGTCACTCCCAGCCATGCCTGTAATCCCCGCCCCAGGCGGGAGCTGATCGTCGCTGCGAACACAGGGCGATAGGTCGTATCCCTGTGACGGTCGGCGTAAACCCCGCCTTCCATCTGCACCTGCCAGCGTGCGGCACGCGCGGGGAGCACGACGCAGGTTAGTCCAACGGTATCTGCCGCCTCGGTGCCGGCTCTCGTGCGCGAGTAGGACAGGCGGTAGCCGGTGGTCTGCTTGCCATCGCGTTGCACGGAGAGCAGGCTGATGGTATCGATACGCGGAGCCGCGTAGGTGAAAAGCCCTTCCGCCACATCCGCCGTGCCCTCACTGGCTTCCAGCCGGCGCAGTGAAAGCACCAGCTGGCGGTCGTTTTCCTGGCGCAGTACATGCTGAAGCCCATACCACCGCGAGGTTGTGTAGAAGCGGTTCGTACGCACGCGCCCCTTCGCTACAAACCTCTGCCAGCCGACCTGCGCCTGCGTGCGGGCGTCCACCCGCAAGGTGACCGACTGTTCGTTCACCCACAGGGTGCGCCCCTCTACTTCTGCGCCTCGCCAAACGGTGGAGAACTGCACGTCACCTGCGGGCTGCCCCAGCGCGCCTGTTGCCAAATGCGCCATCAGTCCCAAAATGAGGTAAACTCTTCTCATGGCTTGAACGCCTTCAGCACCAGTCGCGAAACATTGCCCAGCGTGGGACCTCCGGGCAGTGCTTCGAAGCTCACTGCAGCCACTGGATTGCCTGCCTCTGTTTGTCCAACGAAGGTGCGCGTCATGTCCACTGTGCCGTTAGCGTGTTGCACAAACAGGCGTGAATTGCCAGCTACCGCACCTGCATCGGTGAGAAAACGGACGTAGGAGTCCTCGATCACCGCCCCCAACGCAGGGAAACGTGCCTCAAACTTGAGGGGCAATGTGGTACGCAGGATGCCCCCAGACTCGAACACCTCGAACACGTATGCGGTCAGCGCGCTGCGAAACTCCTTCCCGTCCTGCACCACGTAGATGTCTTCCGCTACCGCCGTATAGATACCCACAGGCAGGCTGAGGTCGTCCAGCAGGGTGCCGTCGCGGCTGACGCGGAAGGTGCGTATCAGGCTGGACGACGGTGGCGTGTCGGTTCGGGGATTGGCGAAGCCGTCGCCTGCATACAGTTTGACCTCCACAGCGTCCTGCACAAACCCCACGCCGGGCAGTTGCGACTCGTCCGCCTTGATAACTACTACCCCTTCGCCCTGCTCTACGACTACCTTGCCGTTGGTCAGCTGAATGTACTGCGACACGGGTCCCCCTGCGCCTCCGCCTCCTCCACAACTGTTCAGCACCAGCGGAAACAGACTCGCGACAATGAACCCGGTCAGTATCCGAAGCGTCCTCGCCATTTCTCGCGTGACCTCGTCCTGTTGGAGTGCCGGTAAAAATACCGGTTGTCACTGTAACATGAGAAGGGTGCTCTTGTCAAATGGGAGTGGGAGCCGTCGAAAGAAAATGGCGCGCCCGGAGGGACTTGAACCCCCGACCTTGAGGTCCGCAACCTCACGCTCTATCCACTGAGCTACGGGCGCGTGCTGACAACACTATTATACAGTGGGCTCTGCAAAAAGTCAAGCTAACACCCGCCCAGTGTGGTTTCCAATTTGAAATCGGCTGTTATTCAAGACCTTCCGCCGTGATACCTTTCAGGTGAAGTCCTGCCAGAAGCCCCTCGACGGTTGGCGCGAATACCAGTTCGGAAATGACCTTTTCCGGAGTTGGGTTGCTCCACTCTTTCACCAGTATCGGAGCAGCCAGCCCGTGGCGCCAGGCGAACCAGCGGTTGTTGCCATCGGGCAGGACAAAGCCTGTAACACGACTCGATGACGACTCCGCCTGGGCGCGAATGGGCACAACCGCCTCCGAACCATCCTGATACCGTATGATAAACTCTCCCACCGTTCGCAGGGCGGGCATCTCGTGCTGGGTAGCCACCACGAAATAGAAGCGGCGAAGCCGTTCGTTCAACGAGATGCTCCACCTGCTGCGCTCTGTCAGCGATTTGGACAGCTCGGGCTGCTGCACGTCGACCGTGTGTTGACTGCCGTCAGACAGTCTCACGCGGACAGTGCTACTCAGCAAGCGATTGCCCTCTTCATCCAGAATCTGCACGAAATCGCCAAGGCGGAGGCTCATGATGGCATGATACTTTTGCGAGGAGGGGCCCATGTGCGCAGAGAGCGCAAACCCTCCTGCGGGGATGGTGCGGTTTCCACCTCCGTAACCCCCAGAACTCACCAGCTGTCCCCGCGACGAGAACAAAGCCTCGCCACCATGCACGTTCGTGCCTGTAGACGGCAGGTCGCCAGTATACAGGATGAGCTCATCTTCACCCCGCCACTTGTTGACCCCGTCCAATGCGACCTTTCTCCCGTCTGGCAAAACGACGGTCTTCGCGCGCCGCAGGTCGGCAGAGGTATCCGCCTCGACCGCCGAGAGCTGCAACGGCGCACTGAAGTCGAACGGGACACCGTAGACCTGCTCAGGCACGTCATCCAGCTGGTCGGGTAGCTTCAGGTATCGGATGGATTTGCGTTCAGGCAGGATGAGTCTCGCCTGCTGAGCGTCGGTGCCCAGCCGTGGTCTGCCCCACAGGGCGCGCAGGGCGGCTTCAACGGCTTGCTGCTGCACCCTCAGCTCGGGAACCGTCTCCGCAGGAGCAGAGGCGGGGTTCCACGCTGCCCACGCATACATTACCGGAACCGCCAGAAACGCTGCGTCCGTCAGACAGCCGGGCGGGTCTGCCCAGATGGTACCCATCGTGGGTGCGGCGCGAGACTGCGCATACCGTACCAGACTGAACGGGGTCTGCCAGGGGCTTGCCCACACCTCAAAACCCTTGCGCTGGAGCCAATCCAGAGCAGGATAGGCTGGCAGTGGGTCGTAGAACCAGTAGTTGAGAATGACGCTCTTCGGTAATTTGTCAATGGCGGCGCTAGTGTTGCGCGGTGCCCCTCCGTTGGCGGGTCCCACAGGCGCGCCCAGCTCTTTCTCCAACTCAGGCGCAAACAGCATGTCATGCCAGATAATCAGGCGCACTCCACGCGCCTGCAGGTACTCATGGACACGGCGGACATGCTGCGCTAACAGCGCTGCGCTATCGTAACCCTGTTTGGAGAGCCACTCAAACAGCTCCCACGCTTCATCCATGCCACCGTGAAACCACCTGACTGGTCCATACAGGTCGAGCATCTCGCTCAGGATGGGGAAGACGAAGCGTTCGTACACCTGTTCGTCCTGAATCATGATGCCCCCGTGATTGGTGTAGGGCAATTTCTGGTAGGCACGTTCCAGGTGCCCCAACAGGTTCAGGTATCCGATAGGCTCGAGACCCAAGCTTCGGGCATATTCGATAAGCTCTTTCGCCTGCTTTTTGCTGAACCTTGCACCCGTTGCCATTTTCGGGTCGTAATCGAGCACCAGCTGGCTGCCGAACTCGATAGCGACGTAACGTAACTTCATACGTGCCAGCAGCTCCACCATCGTTCGGATAGCGTGGATGTCAGAAGCCCATGCCGCCTGTATCATAAAGCCGCGATGGGGAGTCTCCGGGTAGTCCCGGACGCTGAACTGTGGCAGTTTCCATCCTTGCGGGGTTCGCTCCACACTACTGGATGTCAGCACCTGCCTCAGCGTATGTACTGCCCAGAACGCGCCCTGCACATCGTGGCAACGGATGGCAATCTGTCCCCTGCCAGCTTCAATCAGGTACTCTTCTTCCCGCGTCAGCTGTTCAGGCGACATCTGCAGCGAGATGAGGGTTTTGCCTTGCGGAGAAACCGAGTGCTTGCCCAGCAATGCTTGCAGCTCCTTCTGGAGTAAATCGGCTGCAGGCTGAAGCTCTGGCGGTGCGGTGATGCGAATCGGCAGCTGCATGTACCACACGCCATCGGTCTTGAAGTCGCGCGGCGGGGGAAAGACAGGCATGTTCGCCGCATAGACCTCCGCAACCATCGCCGTCAGTCCAAGCATCGCCAGCACAAGCAGAAGGCTATTCCCCATACGAAACCTCCGCTAGAACGGTTGACCCAGCGTGACGTAGGTAAACACCCTGCGCTTTCCCGCTGCCACGTCCAGCCGAATCGCGCCGAAGGGGGTGAAGAAACGCACGCCGACGCCGCCCCCCACGTTCAGCTGGACACTCTCGCCTCTGCGCCAGGCATCCCCCGCGTCGAGGAAAACCACTCCCTGAATGCCTTCCAGCAGGGGGAAGCGCATCTCGCCGCTGAATAACACCATGCGGTCACCGCGAAACTCGTCAAACTCGTAACCGCGCAGGTCGAAACCGCCCAGCCAGAAGCTTTCGGACAGGGGCAAGTCCCTAGTGGCAAAGCCCGTTACCGCCCGCAAGGCGAAGGTTCCATCTCGCGGTGCGGGCCAGTAACCGCGCAGGTCGAGCGTTGCACGGTCAAAGGCGAAGTCTCCGCCCCACGACCGCTGAGCCGCTTCCCATCTGCCCAAAGCCAAAATCCCCCCTCGGGGGTTGATTCGGTTGTCGCGCGAGTCGTACTGTACCTGCACGCCAGGTGCTACCACCCGCCCGCGATTCTGCACCTTCTGCCCGAAGGAAAGCAGGTATGGCGGCGCATCGTCGTAGTCCACTTCGTCGTTGCGGAAGGTCGCCGTTACCTGCAGGTGGTCGCTCCACTGTTTGCCCAGTAACAGTGTATAGCCTCGCCGTTTCTCGAAAGTGCGCAGGGTGACGTCGGTTTGTGAGAAACTGGGGCGAAATACGGATTGCAGGTCGTATGCCTTAATACCGATAGTCAATCCCCAGTCGGTCAGAAAGGGGTCGGTATATTGGAACAGGTATGCCTGGCGTTGTTCGCCCTCTTCGGGTCCTCCATCGTAGAAAAAAGTGCCTCGCTGCCACTGCAGTTGCAGGCTCTGTCCGCCTCCAAACAGGTTGGAGTCCGAGAACTCGACATAGCCCAGCCATCCGCGTCGTGAGGTGTAGCCCACCGCCGCTGCCAGCTGGGTGGTGTTCAGTTCATCGACGATGATGTTCACCAGTACCTGTCCCAGCTCATCGGCGGGCTCGGGAGCCACCTGCACATCCTTCAGGTAGGGCAACCTGCCCAGACGCTCGCGCTCACGCTGGAGTTTGGGCAGGGAGTAAATCTCACCCGGACGCAGCTGCAGGTTGCGCAGGATCGCGCTGCTGCGCGTGCGCCGATTGCCTGTGACACGCACGCCGCGGATCATCCCCTCCGCGATGCGTACAATCACCGTGCCGTCCGTTTGCCTTTCAAACCCGACCACGCGCGCCAGCGGATAGCCCTGCTGTTCATACAGCTTCTGAATGGCCTCAGCATCCTCACGCAACCGCTCCTCGTCGAAAACGCCGCCCACCTGCGTCTGCATCACCGACAGTATCTGCTCGGCAGGAAGCACGGTGGAGCCGTCGGATTGTGAACCGTAAAAGCGAATGGCGGTTACTGTCTGCGGCTGAGCCACGACCACAGTGGTGAGAGCCAGAACGCCGATGAAAGCCATCCAGTACTTAGACACTGTAAGCAACCTCCTTTTCAGTATAGTACCTTTCCGATAACGCTGCTGAGAGGGATAGGACCGAATGTACGACTATCTTCCGATACCTCCAGGTTATCACCAACCACGTAAATATGATTGGCGGGCACGCGGGTGCCGTCTGGGGCGGTTTCATAGGGCAGAGCGACCACCCGTTTCACCAGCAGCTGTCCGTTCCGCGTAAACACCACCACATCACCATGCTTCAGCGGACCGAATAGCAACCCGCCCTTGCCCACCAGCACGACCTGTCCGTCGCGGAAGGCAGGTTCCATCGACTTGCCCCTGACCACTGAAAGGGTGAAAAAGCTGTGATAGAGGAAGGCTATAATCAAAAAGACAAATAAAGCTACGGCTTGTCTGAACCAACGTCGTTGTTTCGCAGTCTGTTCGGTTTTTTCGGCTGGTTTTTCGACCGGGTCCGGTTGCATTTCGGAGCCTCCCTTTGTGTGAATGGTTCCGTCTTGAGTATACTCTTCGAGGACAGTGCATTCAAGAGGAGGTCGGAAGCATGTCCCTGTGGCAGGGAGTGCAGGAAAGCGTCGGGCAGAATGCGGAGATGTGGCTTGTCGTGTGTCTGCTTCTGCACCTGTTGTGGGTGCTGTTGTTGACACTGCTGCTGGTGCGGGTACGCTCGTTGAGCAGACGCCTCCAGAGGTTGACTGCAGGTGCGAGCGGTGCGAGCCTGGAAAGGGTGTTGATGGACCACCTCGCACGGGTGGAGGAAGTGGATACCCGTCAGCGGCAGGTGGAACAGCGGGTTTCCGCCCTCGAGGAGCGGATACCTCTGTGTGTGCAGCACGTGGGACTGGTGCGTTATGATGCATTCGAAGACGTTGGGGGGCAACAAAGCTTTTCGCTGGCGATGCTGGACGCCTGGCAAAACGGTATCATCCTGACCAGCGTTTACAGTCGCTCGGATGTGCGGGTATATGCCAAGGCGGTGCGGCAGGGACAGCCCTCGCACCCGCTAAGTGAAGAAGAGCAGCAGGCGTTGCGAAACGCTCTCTCGCCAGCATGAGAGGTACACCATGGCACCTCTTGAAGACCGGCAGCTGATTGAGCGATGTCGCACTGGCGATCGCGAAGCGTTTGACGAGCTCGTACGCCGATACGAGAAGCAGGCGTACAATCTGGCTTACCGCCTGTCGGGCAACTACGACGATGCCAGCGATGTGGTGGTAGAAGCCTTTGTGCGCGTCTTTCAGGGGCTACATACCTTTCGCGGTGAAGCCAACTTCGGCACGTGGCTGCATCGGGTGGTGGTCAACACCTTTCTGGACATGCGCAAGCGGTCGAAGGGGCGCCATAACGTCTCGTTAGAAGAGCAGCTCGAGCTGGACGGCGATACCCTCACGCGCCAGATAGAAGACACCAGCCCAGGCCCTGAGGAGCTGGTGGAGCAAGAGGAACGCGAAGAGGTTTTGCAGAAGGCGATTGCGCAGCTTCCTCCGGAACGTCGCATCCTCATCGTGTTGTATCACTTTGAAAACCTCTCGTATGAAGAGATCGCACAGATGCTGAATCTGCCGGTGGGCACGGTTAAAAGCCGACTGAACCGCGCCCGGCTGGCGTTGCGTGAGATTTTGCAACCCTCGCGGGAACTTTTTGGCGGATAAGTTCGTCAAACGCAACGAAGAGCCTACCAGCGGAAGAGTGGTGTTGGAACCATGCGTTGTGAACAGTTTCGGGAACTCATATCGGCATACATCGAGCGAAGCATAGCGCCTCCTCTGGCGGCGAAGATGGAGGAACACGCCGCCGGGTGTGCCTCCTGCCGCGCCGAGCTGGAAGATGTTCGTGCGTTGTGGCAGATGATGGCGCAGGTGCAGCCTGTGAAGGCACCCGATTCCCTGCACGCCCGCATCATGCAGGAGGTTTACGCGAGAGTACCAGCCGGTTCCCCCCTGCGCTGGTGGGAGCTGGCATGGCGCCCGCGCTTCGCTTTTGCGGCGGCAGCCGTGCTGGCAATCCTTGCGCTGGTGCTGTGGTCACACAATGAGCGAACAGATGCTATCGCGTTGAGCGTGGTTTCGAGTGGTGGCAGCCCGGTCACTCCGGTGAAAACCCGGATCCTGCCCGTGCGCTTCGAGCCGTTCCGGGCGGAGCAGGGTGACCTGCGCTGGATGCTGAAAATGAATGCCCCTCAGCCTACAGTGGTTGAGGTCGCATCAGGAACCAGGACTGTGTGGCGTGGGCTCGTAGCCAAAGAGACGCCGGTGGTTTTGCCCTTGTCGGCGGGCGCATCTGTGCTGGAGGTGCGGGTCAGCTGGGACAACGGCAGCGTGTTGCGTGCGTGGTTGCCTGCGGAAATCTTGTCGCAGGACTCCAAGCCTGTGCTGGTAGTGAAAGAGAAAACGGTGGAGGAGACGCTTTCGCGCATCGCCGGGGCATACGGCGTGCCTCTGGTGCTGATGGGCGAGACGGACCCGCTGACACGTGTGAGCCTGAGGTCTACCGGCGTGGCGCTGGATGAGCTGTTAGAAAAGGTAGCGGCGGAATTGAAACTGGAGATTTCGCGTGCCGAGGACGGCACCACCGTCTTAACTGCCCGGTAACCCCATCCCGTCCGCCCTACCCAAACACACCGCCCCGTCACCCCGCGGGGCGGTGTGCTTATCTTGCGATAATTGCCATTCCCCTTGACCTGTGCCAAAAATGTGTTATCCTATATAAGGGCGGTGCACTGCATCGCCCGGTTCGCCGACAGGCGACGCAAAACTCTATGCGACGGGTGGAAGGATATGGCGAATAAGCGTGTCTACCTCTTCGAAGAAGGCAACGCCCAGATGCGCGACCTTCTGGGCGGCAAGGGTGCAAACCTTGCAGAAATGACCAACATCGGTCTACCAGTTCCTCCAGGATTCACGATTACCACTGAAGTGTGTATGCAATACCTCCGCAGCGGCAACCAGTTCCCTGAGGGGTTAATGGACGAAGTGCGCGCTGCGATGACGGAAGTGGAAAAGCGCATGGGGCGCAAATTCGGCGACCCGGCGAACCCGCTGCTGGTGTCCGTCCGCTCGGGCGCGAAGTTCTCGATGCCCGGCATGATGGATACCATCCTCAACCTGGGACTCAACACGCAGACGGTGGAAGGCTTAATCAAGCAGTCGAATAACCCTCGCTTTGCGTATGACGCCTACCGCCGGTTTATCATGATGTTCTCCGACATCGTGTTGGGCGTGGAGAGGCACAAGTTCGAGGAAATCCTCGACGAGTACAAAAAGAAGCTCGGTGTCACTCTGGATACGGAAGTACCTGCCGATGCCCTCAAGCAGATGTGCGATGACTACCTGAAGCTGGTCAAAGAGGAAGCCGGCAAGGACTTCCCGATGGACCCCTTCGAGCAGCTGAAGCTGGCGATCGAGGCTGTCTTCCGCTCGTGGAACAACCCGCGCGCTCAGGTATATCGCGAGCGCGAGGGCATTCCCTGGGATTTGGGAACCGCCGTCAACGTGCAGACGATGGTGTTCGGGAACATGGGCGACGACTCGGGCACCGGCGTGGCGTTCACGCGCGACCCGGCGACCGGCGAGAAGAAGCTGTACGGCGAATATCTGGTGAACGCGCAGGGCGAGGACGTGGTGGCGGGTATCCGCACCCCCATGCACCTCGACGAGCTGATGTCCATCAACCCTGAAATCTACAAGCAGTTCGACGAAATCGCCAAACTGCTGGAGAACCACTACCGCGACATGATGGACATCGAGTTCACCGTGGAGAAGAACCGCCTGTTCATCCTGCAGTGTCGCGTGGGCAAGCGCACGTCGCTGGCGGCGGTGAAGATCGCCGTGGACATGGCGAAGGAGGGGCTTATCAGCAAGGACGAAGCCATCCTGCGCGTGAAGCCCGGCGATATCGACCAGCTGTTGCACCCGCAGATCGACCCCAAGGCGAAGGTCAACGTCATCGCCAAGGGACTGGCGGCTTCGCCCGGTGCCGCGGTTGGAAAAGCCATCTTTGACGCCGACACCGCAGCCGAGCGCGGTAAGGAGGAGCCGGTTATCCTCGTGCGTCCCGAGACCACGCCCGACGACATCCACGGGATGCTCGCTTCCAAGGGCGTTTTGACTGCTCGCGGCGGTATGACCAGCCATGCGGCGGTGGTGGCACGCGGCTTCGGTATCCCCTGCGTGGCGGGCTGTGAGGCGATTTCCATCGACCTCAACAGGCGCGAGTTTACCACCAACGGCATTACCGTGAAGGAAGGCGACTGGATTTCCATCAACGGTTCCACGGGGGAGGTCATCCTCGGGCAGGCGCCGCTGGTGGAAGCTATGTTCACCGATGAACTGCACGAGCTGCTGGATTGGGCAGACGAGCGGCGCAAGCTGGGCGTGCGCACCAACGCCGACAACCCGCGCGACGCCAAACAAGCGGTGGAGTTCGGTGCAGAGGGTATCGGTCTGTGCCGCACCGAGCACATGTTCTTCGAGCAGGACCGCCTGCCGGTCGTGCAGGACATGATTCTGGCGCGTACCGAGGAACAGCGGCGTGCCGCGCTGGATAAGCTCCTGCCCGTACAGCAGAAGGACTTCGAGGGCATCTTCGAAGTGATGGAGGGACGCCCCGTCACCATCCGCCTCATCGACCCGCCGTTGCACGAGTTCCTGCCCAGCTACGAGCAGACGCTTCGCGAGGTCACCGAGCTGCGGGTGGCTGTGAACACGCTCGGCGGCAAGGCTTTGGAAGGCTTGCTGGCGGAGAAAGAACGCCTGCTGGAGGCGATCGAGGGCATGCGCGAGTTCAACCCGATGCTGGGTCTGCGCGGATGCCGTCTCTCCATCCTCTTCCCCGAAATCGTGGAGATGCAGGTACGTGCTATCCTGCAGGCGGCGGTCGCCGTGAAGAAGCGGGGCATCGACGTGCATCCGGAGATAATGATCCCGCTGGTGGGCGACGTGAACGAACTGGTGTTCGTGCGCGAGAAGCTCGAAGCGGTTGCCAAGGCGGTTCTCGAAGAGACTGGCGCGGATATCGACTACAAATTCGGCACGATGATCGAGATTCCGCGTGCCGCGCTGACCGCCGATGACGTAGCCCGATACGCCGAGTTCTTCTCCTTCGGCACGAACGACCTTACGCAGACCACCTTCGGCATCAGCCGCGACGACGCTGAGGGCAAGTTCCTACAGCGATACGTGGAGATGGACATCTTGCCCGCCAACCCGTTCGAGAAGCTGGACCGCAAGGGCGTCGGCAAGCTGATGCGGATGTGCGTGGAAGACGCCCGCAAGGTGAACCCCAACATCAAGCTGGGCATCTGCGGTGAGCACGGTGGCGAGCCGTCATCCATCGAGTTCTGCCACGAAATCGGGCTGGACTACGTGTCCTGCTCGCCGTTCCGCGTGCCGATTGCCCGCCTTGCTGCCGCTCAGGTAGCGATTAAGGACAAAGTGTCCGTGACGGTGGACAAGTAGCCCTCGCCCCATGCCCCTCTTCCACGCGCTGGAAGAGGGGCGGGCTTTCCTTCCACGGGGCGAGGCTCCTGCCGGGCTGTTCTCCGAGTCACGGTCGCGACAGGAATACTGGCAGGCTACTGACGAATCTCCGTGTAGCCCTCTGCAACCAGAGCCTCCAGCTCGCGTCGGGCGGATTCGATAGTGGTGAATGCTCCTACCTGCAGGTAACGCTTGTCGCCCTCGCGCACCACAAATGGCGACTTCCCCAGCGATTTCAACCGCGCGGTTTCCCGTTCCAGCGAGACCTGGTCTGTAAACGGTCCAATACGCACTTTGTAACGCAACGCGGCAGGGCTTGTTGCCGCGCCCTGTGCCCGCACGTGGTCGATACCGAAATAGCCCCTGTAGGGAGTTTGCCCACACAGCAGCTTCACCCGCAGGCGCGCCACATCGCGGGCGACAGCGCCAGCGTTCCATGTCATCGCTGCCCACCTGCCCGGAGTGAGCAGCACCCCTTCTCCAGGCATCACCTGCAAGCCTCCAGTGGAGTCTTCCACTTCCAGCGTCAGGCGCAGGTCGGGTGGCGCGGTGCCGGGTACCAGCACATCCAGCGAAATAATCCCCCCGAATCGCGACCAATCGCGCGTTTCGGGCAGGCACGAAATGGCGGCATGTTCACCCGCAGCTAGTTGCACCCCGCTGACCTTCAGCCAGTATGCCGCCTGACTCGCGCCGCCGCGAACTCGTTCCAGCCTCAGGCCCTTGTTTTCCGCCTGCCACGAGCCGGGGTTCAACTCGAAGTCGTTCAGCACATAATTGGTGGCCACGGCAGGTGTAGATGTTGCCGTTTCGCCCACGTCCACGATTCGCACGCCAAACTGTTCTTTCGACGGCGACAGCGAATACCACATAAGGATACCTGCAACCAGCAGCACCACAGCCAGCTCTCCAGCTATCCAGTAGGGGCGCCGCGAGGGCGACGATGAGAATGAAGAATAAGGGCTCATCCGTGCTTTCTCCTTGTCACGATGCAAAGGATGGGAGGATGCCACAATCCGCGCTTCCGGTGAAACCACCGCGGTGCCGTAGTAAGCGGCACTGAGTTCTTCCACAAAGGCAACAGCGGAAGAGGGTCGCTCTTCGGGCTTTTTTGCCAGCGCATGGCGCAGGGCTGCCTCAGCGGAGCGGGGTAGTTCGGGAGCGGCGTCGGGCTCGTCGTAAACGATGCGATGCATCATCGCGGTGACGGCAGGGGCATCGAACGGTTTGCGCCCTGTCAGCATCTCGTAAGCAGTCACGCCCAGCGAGTAGATGTCTGTACGGTAATCTACAGGTTCACCCAGAATCTGCTCTGGGGACATGTAAGCGGGTGAGCCAACGAGGATCCCCTTTTGTGTGCGCAGCAGGTCGTTCGCCGCGCGTGCGATTCCGAAGTCGGTGAGTTTCACCACTCCCTCTTCGGTCACCACGATGTTGTCCGGTTTGACGTCGCGATGAATCACTCCCTGCCTGTGGGCGTAATCCAGCGCGCGGGCTACTTGCAGCAGGATGTTCAGTGCCTCATCCACAGGTATCTTGCCCCGCGCACGCAGCAGTTCGCGCACGGTGGTACCTGCGAGCAGCTCCATCGCGATATAGTGCACGCCGTCTGTCTCGCCGACTTCATAGAGGGTAACCACGTTGGAATGGGAGAGGGTACCTGCGGCACGCGCTTCTTGCTGGAACCGTTCGATAAGGAGGGATTTGTCGGATTCAGGTACAGCAGGAGGCACTATGAGAACCTTCAGCGCCACCTTCCTTCCAATGCTCTGGTCCTCCGCCTCATAGACACATGCCATCCCGCCCCCGCCGAATTCGCGAAGGATACGATACTTTCCCAAAACAGTGCCGAGCGTCACTGTGCGCTCCTTCCCCTGCCACGGCAGTATCGTGCCGGCGGACATCCGGGTCCCTGTCTGGCGTCGGCGACACCTGCTGGAGCCGACGAGGGGACTCGAACCCCTAGCCTGCGGTTTACAAGACCGCTGCTCTGCCTGTTGAGCTACGTCGGCCCGGTAACGAATCTACCACAAGAAAGCCACTCCGTCAAGGGGATTTTCCCGAAAAAATCTGGTTTTCAATTCCCAATTGCTTGACAAATTTGCTCAGGGGTTTTATAATGAAAGCACCATGAGCACGGTGAAACGGTTACCGACATACGTGCTGTTGGCGGAGCGCATCAAGGCGGAATGGATCAGCCGTCCGGATGCCCGTCCGGGAGACAGGTTGCCTACGCAGTTCCAGCTGCGCGAGATGCTGGGTGCGAGCCGACCCACTGTGGCTAAAGCGCTGGCGCTGCTCGCGGCGGAAGGGTTGATCGAGTCCCGGCAGGGTAGTGGCGTCTACCTGCGCTCGGTGCCTGCGGTCAGCACACGCACCCGTCTGGTGAGCTTTATTGCGCCGCGGGCGGGTGCGTCACTGGTGCTTCGCGCCTATTATGGCATCGAGCGACGCGCTCGCCAGAGGGGCTATCAACTGCTGATGGCGAGCTCCGAAGACGACATCCGGCACGAAGAGAAACTGGTCGAGCAGCACTTGCAGGCAGGGGCGCAGGGCATCATCCTCTATCCGGTGACCCGCTGGCGGCACGAGCTGGCAGAGGACTACCTCCGACGCCGCTGGCAAGAGGTGCCTATCGTCCTCTTTGACATCGGCTACGAGGAATGGGGACGCCCGCTGGTTGTGTTTGACAACTACCGGCTCGGCTATGAGATGACGCAGACGCTGCTGGCACACGGGCACCGTAACATCGCCTTTCTCCCGTTGAACGAAGACTGTCTGCACCGTTCCATCCACGAGCGGCGGGATGGCTGGCTGGCAGCGATGCAGGATGCGGGTGTGCCTGTTCCTCCGAAGTATCGCAACTGGATTAACCTGACGCGCTCCCTGCATGTAGAGGAAGCGTTGGTTGACCCGGAAGAGGTGGTTCACCGGCTGCTGCAACTGTCCCCGCCTCCGGATGCGCTCATTGCATGGGAGGATCAAACAGCCATGTCGCTCATCCGCGCGTTGCAAAAGGCGGGTGTGGCGGTGCCAGAGCAAATCCGGGTGGTGGGGTTCGATGACCTAGAAGCCTCTCGCTTCTTCCAGCCGACCTTCCCCACCTCACAGCCCGACTTCGCCCGACTGGGCGAAATCGCGGTAGACGTTCTGGACGAGTGGCTCAGCGGCAGGCAGTCTGTTCCGCGCACGTACATCCTGTCGGTACCGGTTCACTGGCGCGAGCCGCGTATCCCGCGGCGCATCCAACCCAAGGAGGGAGGTTCTGAGTATGAAGCGTGAGGTGTCCCCCGTGACCGCCGTCATTATCATCGTTGTCGTACTGCTGGTCATCGGCGGGGTTTACTGGTGGATGACAGAGGGACGCATGAAGGCAGGCGGAGGGGCAGAGCCGCCGCCGATGCCCCCTGATGTGCAAGCGGAGTTCCAGCGCAGGCTAGGCGGAATAACGCCTGGTGCTGCAGCTCCGGGCGGCACACAGGGCGCGCCCGCGCCAGCTCCCGCTGGACGCTAAACATCAAAAATACATTACAAAAAGGAGGGTTTCACATCATGAAACGACACGCGTTTACCCTGATCGAGCTGCTGGTGGTCATCGCGATTATTGCGATACTGGCAGCCATCTTGTTCCCTGTGTTCGCACAGGCACGGGAAAAGGCTCGTCAGACGTCCTGCCTGTCCAACTTCAAGCAGATCGGTCTCTCCGTGCGCATGTACTCGCAGGACTATGACGAGAAGTTCCCCATGGGCACCTACCCCGGTCCCCGCAACTGGGAAGTGAACCCGGATGTCAACAACTATGCGGGTGACCGCGGAGAACCCTGGGCGGACTGCTTTGGCTGGTGGGAAGGGTTTAACCCCGGCGATGGCGGTCCCAACTACACCCGTTGCGCTTACGGCAGCCAATTCTACCGCACGCTGATGACGGTGCAGCTGGGTCCGTATCAGAAGAACAAGAACATCTGGTACTGCCCGTCCGACAGGTATCGCGACCCCTCGGCTGCAAATATGCAGACCGGCATGCAGTCTTACCAGTGGTTCCCCAACTGGGTGTACAACACCTGGTGTCCGGGCAGCAGCGCAGGCTACCCCGGTCCGTTCCCGTGCGTGCGGTATCCGGACGGCACCTACAAGAACCTGAACGACATGCCGCCGGATGAGAAGTCCGACTACATCGCCGAGCGCATCCTGTTCACCGAGCGCGGTGTGTTCGGCTGGGACGGCGCCGATGCCTCCGATCCCGGCAGGCGCACCATCTTGAACCACTCGCAAGGGTACAATGTTTGTTTCTTCGATGGACATGCCAAGCTGGTCAACTACGGGCGCAAGTGGACGACCATCCCCGCCACCGGTTGGCCGCCAGACCGCGCACCGCAGTAATCCTGTCACGTGCAGGGGGGCAGACCCGCAGGTCTGCCCCCTTTTTCCGTGTTAGGAGTTACGCGAAAAGAGATTCTTCGCTTCGCTCAGAATGACAGTTGCGTCTTTTGTCATGCTCAGCGTCAGCGAAGCTTCTCAGAGATTCTTCGCTTCGCTCAGAATGACATTTATGACGACGAGTTCCCGTGCGGATGTAGCATCACCTTCATGCCCTCGCGGCTCTGCATCACCTCGAAAGCGCGGTGAATCTGCGACAGGGGGAAACGATGGGTAATCAGCGGCGCCACGCGCACCTTCCCCTGCGCCAGCAACTGCACCGCGAGCTCGTGGTGGCGTGGCACCGCCCCGTGTGAGCCAGTGACAAAGCACTCTTTATAATGAATCGTGTTGGAGTAAACGCTCATCGGCCGAGTGCCTCTGGGTAAGCCTCCGAACAGGTTCACGTAGCCCCGATGTGCCACCATCTCGATGGCTTGCTCGTGTGCCTCTACTGACGCGCTGGCGGTAATCACGATGTCGGGACCCTCACCGCCTGTCTCCTCGATGCAGCGCGCGACCACGTCCTCCTCTTCTGCAGCAATGTACACGTCCGCTCCGTAGAAGCGAGCCAGCTCCAGCCTTGCCTTGCTGCGCTGCACGGCGATAATCTTTGTCGCGCCCATCGCGCGGGCAAGGTCAATCAGCATACAGCCGATGGGTCCCAAACCAATGATGACCACGCTTTTGCCCAGCCCCATGTTCACCAGCTCCATACCGTTAATCGCGCAGGCGAGCGGCTCCGCCAGCGCGGCGGTATCGTAGTCCATGCTATCGGGGATAGGCGTGACGGGTCCCTCGTCCAGCAACAGCTTGGGCAGTTTCATGTACTGTGCGAACGCGCCGGGTATCTGGTAGCCCACGGCGTAGTTGATAGCGCAGTTATTGCCCAGACCGTTGCGACACCAGCGGCACTGTCCGCAGGGCACGTCCGCGCCTATCGCCACGCGGTCGCCCTCTTTGACCCGTGTCACGTTCTTGCCCACCTTCACCACCACTCCCGCCGCCTCGTGCCCGATGATGGCAGGTGGCTTCACGCGCGGGTTACCGTGATACAGGATGCGCACATCCGAGCCGCAAATGCTCACCGCCTCCACCCTCAGCAGTGCGGAATCGTCGTCGATTTCGGGCTCCGGCACTTCCTGAAGCACCAGTTTGCCCAGCTCCTCCAGAACCGCAGCCAGCATCAGTCTTCCTCCTGTCCGTCAGGATGTATTAACACTTTGGTGAAAAAGCCCTTCCTCTCGTGCATCGCATGAAGGATTTCCGTAGCGCGGCTTAACGGCACGCGATGGGTGACCAGCGGTCGAAGGTTCAGCAGACCCGATGCCATCGCCTGCAGGGTCGTGTGCCAGTCGTCATCCGCGCTATACACCGCATAATCCGAGTTCCAGGTACCGTATAGGTTCACCTCACGCCGCATCAACTGCGATAGCAAGCTTGGCGAGAAGGTCACCTCCGCTGAGGGGTTGCCCAGAATAACCACACGCCCGCCCCGCCGGGCACAGGTGCAGGCTTGCAGCAGCGTCGGCGGTACGCCTACCGCCTCGATGCACAGGTGCGCGCCCTGCCCTGTGGTCAGGGAGGCGATAACCTCTTCGGGCGCTTTCTGAGCGGAATGGTAAGCGTGCGCAAAGCCCAGCTCGCGTGCCAGCGCCAGCTTCTGCTCTACGATGTCAAACAGCAGCACCTGCGACGCGCCCATAAGGCGTGCCCACTGCGCCACCATCAGTCCAATCGGTCCCGCACCGAAGATGGCGACCGTTTCGCCCGGCTGGCATCCCCCCGCGCGGCGTAAGGCGTGCAGCGCCACCGAAGCCGGCTCGGTCATCGCCGCCTCCTGCAGACTCACCCCCTGCGGCACGCGCAGCAGGTTCCTCGCCGGAGCGACCACGTACTCTGCGAACGCGCCGTCCCGCCGCGAACCGAGGTAGTCGTACGATTCGCACTGCACATACCTGCCCTTCTCGCACGCGGAGCATCGCCCACACCATATCAGCGGAAACACCGTTACCCGCTCGCCGGGCGCGAACTGCGTCACGCCCTCGCCGCACTGTTCCACCACCCCAGCGAACTCGTGCCCGCATATCAGGGGGAAGCGGTAGGTGCCTTTGGAAAAGATTCGCGGGATGTCCGAGCCGCACACGCCGCAATAAGCCACCCGCACCAGCACCTCGCCCACGCCGGGCTGAGGCGTGGGCACCTCCTCGTAGCGCAAATCGCCCACCGCATGAAGCACCAGCGCTTTCATCTACGCCTCGCCTCCCGCCCGCTGTCGAAGCCCCTCACGCGCCGCCTGCACCACCCGCCGATGGTTCTGCCACAACGTGCCCTGCGGATGATACAGGCTGCTGGAGCCGAGCACCAGAATATCGGCTCCCGCCGCCACCATCTTCGGGATGTTCTCGAAGCTCACATTGCCGTCCACCTGAATGGGTATGTGCGTGAAGCCTCGCTCGTCCAGAAAGCGGCGGCAATCGGCAATTTTGCGCAGGGTGATGGGAACCAGCTGCTGCCCCGCGAAGCCGGGGTTCACACCCATCAGCAACACGAAATCCACCTTGTGCAGTACATAGTCGAGCACAATGAGCGGTGTTGCAGGGTTGAGCGCAACGCCTGCCATCGCGCCCCCCTCGCGAATCAGGCTGAGCGTGCGGTCAAGGTGTCGAGAAGATTCTGTGTGTACAGAAATCATCTGTACCCCCAGCGGCAACACCTTGCGGATGAAGAAATCGTTGTCCTCCACCATCAGGTGCACGTCGAAGGGCAGATGCGTGCGTTCGCGAAGCTGCTCGAGAACCACCAGCCCGAGCGGCATGTTGGGCGTGAAGTGCGCGTCCATCAGGTCGACATGGAAGTAGTGAATACCGAGCGCTTCCAGCTGCCGGATGTGTGCTTCCAGATTCAGCTGGTCAGCGCACATGAGCGATGCCGAGAAGCGAACGGGTTCAACGTCTACCGATGGGAGATTGACCGGCTCATGGCACGGTTGCGCGGGGGCACACCACGCCTCGCGCAGGTATCGTAGCGATTCGCGCAGCGACTTTTCCAGATGCATGTCGCTGTAGTCTCGTCCCAGCTTCGGTCCCGAAATCTCCAGATAGCCCACCACCTGCTGCACGGGCAACCGATGGACATTGGCGTGCAACAGGTCGCGAAACCGTTCCACCTGCACAACTCCTGTCGCTCTCTCCTCTGCACCGAACCCGAAGGTGGAGTGGAACAGGGCATCGGTGTTTTTCAGGTGCACCTCGTACAGGTAGGGCAGGGTGGCTTCGAAGGTCTGCAGGTTGTCCCATACCACGTGTCCTTGCGCGTCGGCGTAGCCATGCGAGACATCCGCGCAAAAGCCCATGCAGGCGGTGCTGTCGGGATGCTGGCGGTGGTAGGCGGTCACTTCCTCGCCCATCTGCCGGATCTCCTCCGGCAGGGTAGGGGGCTCCGCAAGGCACGACATCGGCTCGATGGTCAGCCACGCCACGCCATGCTCGTGCGCAACGTGCATCAGCTCCTTGAAGTGTTTCACGTAGCGGGCGATACCCTGTGGTTTGGTGTGCATCTCGTCGCGCAGCACTGCGCCCGGATTGTGCCCCACCGAGCGCGCGCCCAGTATGCCTCCAATCTGGATGTATCGCTCGAACATGCGCCGCGCGACCGCTTCCCAGCCCGGCTCGTTGCGGAAGAAGCCGCCCAGTTCGCGATGCGCCGTGAACAGGCTGTAGAGTCGAACACCGGCTTTCTCCGCCTGCTCGCGCAACCAGTGGAAAAACTCGTCGGGCAGAAGGTAGAACTCGAATGTGCTGCCCAGCTGGATGTATTCCACACCTTCCTCCGCCGCCAGCCGGAACAGCCACGGATATGAGTAACGGTATTCTATCGGGTCGGTTTTAATGCCCAGCAGGAGTCGTAAGGGAGTGTTCATACCGTATGCCTCTTTCGTTCCACAGCTCGAGCGATTCGGTTCAAAATCGGTTGCGATTCATGGCGCTTTCGGCGTGCGAGCGCGACGCACAGCGCGTCAAAAAGAGCCAGCTGCACAATCCGCGCGGTGATGGTTTCGTCCAGCCATTGCGTGCGCCCTGCGGAGGTCACCAGGCAGATGTCGCAAAGTTTCGCTAAGGGGGAGCGTCGGAAACTGGTGACGCAGATGGTCTGCGCTCCTGCCTCTTTCGCCAGCTCGGTGGACTCAATGGTCTCCCGGCTTGTGCCCGAGTAGGAGACCGCCAGCCCCACATCGCCCGGCTCCAGCAGCGCAGCGTTGATGGCTTGCATGTGGTCATCTACCGAAAAGAGGCTGTTCACTCCGCACCGCTGCAGGCGGTATTGCAGGTCCATGCACACCGGCAGGGAGCTGCCCACCCCGAATATCGCCACCCGCCGCGCACGAGCCAGTGCCTCTACTGCCCGCTCGAACTGCGCCATATCCAGCAGCTCCATCGTGCTGGCGACCGCCTGCATATCCATGTTCAGCACCTTCTGTACTACGCGGGGAAGGTCATCTTCGGGCGACACGTCGCCGTGCAAGTCGGGCACCGGCTCGCGTTGGGGAGCCAGGTCTGCCACGAGAGCCAGTTTGAAGTCCGCGTATCCTTTGAAGCCGATGGAGCGGCAGAATCGCACCACCGTAGTTTCGCTGACGCCGCTGCGGTCGCTGAGGTGGATGACGCTGCAGCCGCGCGCCTCTTCGGGATGGTTCAGCACGAAGTCAGCCACCTTGCGCTCTGCCTCGTTCAGCGAGGTATACAGCGCGGAAACTTTTTCCAGTACCGAAGCCACGTCTATCGCCTCCTACTCCCATTATAAGGAGGCAGAAAAAAATTGTCAACAGGATATATCAAAGAAGAAAATATTGTGTGACCACAGGGCGAAACACCCCTCTCCCACCGCGTGGGAGAGGGGCAGGGGGTGAGGGTAAACAGCACCCCTCTTCCAAAACTTCGGGAGAGGGGTTGGGGGTGAGGGCGTACAATACTCCATACTTGGTGAAACCCATACCTCTGGTTCGGTGTCTCTTTTGCCGATAGGAGAGATTGGAATGGTTACTGCCAGCGGTTTAAGCAAGATCTTCTCCGACCGCAAGCGCGGGCAGGTGGTTGCGCTCGAGGAGGTGAGCTTCGAGGCGCGTCCGGGAGAGGTGTTCGGCATTCTGGGAGTCAATGGCGCCGGAAAGACCACTCTGCTGCGCGTGCTGGGCACCATTCTCGCTCCCTCCGCAGGCGATGCCACCGTTGCCGGTTACAACGTCCGCACCCAGCCTCAGGAGGTGCGTCAGCACATTGGCTATCTGACCGGTTCCACCGCATTGTATGGGCGCCTGACCGCACGCGAGATACTGCACTACTTTGGCACGCTGTACGGCTTATCCCGCGAGCACCTGTGCCGCCGTGTGGACGAGCTGGTGGAGACACTGCGTATGCAGGATTTCATCGACGGGCGATGCGACCGCCTCTCCACCGGTCAGCAACAGCGCGTGAGCATTGCCCGCAGTATCCTCCACAACCCGCCGGTGATGTTCATGGACGAGCCAACCGCAGGGCTGGATGTGGTGACTTCGCGCACCATCATGCAGTTCATCGATGACAGTCGCCGCAGAGGGCATACGATTCTCTTCTCCACGCACATCATGAGCGAGGCAGAGCGACTGTGCGACCGCATCGCCGTCATCCATCGCGGGCGCATCGTGGCGATTGGCACGCTGGACGAACTGCGCACGCGCACGGGAGAACGCGCGCTGGAGCTGGTGTTTCTCAGCCTCATCGGCGAGAAGGAGGATCCCGCATGAACCGCACGTTCGTGGTGTTCTGGAAGGAACTGCGCGAGGTGCTTCGCGACCGGCGCGTGCTGTTCTCCACCATCGTCTCCCCGTTGTTGCTGACGCCCCTGCTGCTATGGGGTATCGGGTTGATGGTGCAGCAGCGTCAGGAGTCCGCCCAGAAGGTGATTATTCCCGTCGCCGTGGTCGCCCCCAGAGGTGGTGAGGAGTTCATTGCGGCACTGGAGAAGGCGGGTTTTGCCGTGCGCCGATTGCAGGAGCGGGAACAGGCGGAGACTCAGCTGCGCCATCGTGTGGTAAAGGCGGTGGTTCTGCTGGCGGCGGACTTTGACCAGCGGCTGCATAACGAGAGTACCGCGCAGGTGCAGGTGCTGTTTGACCCCTTAAATGACAGTTCGCGCGATGCGGTGCAACGCCTTCGGACGGTGAGCGAACAGCTGAGCGCCGAGTGGGTGCAGCGACGCCTCGCCCGCCGCTTCATCGGAGCGGAGTTTACTCAACCCATCGCCCTGACCACCCAGGCAATCCAGACCGAGAACCCAGCAGGCAATCTGATACTGAGCATCATCCTGCCGTACGTCATTGTGCTGTCGGCGTTTTTCGGGGCGGTGTCGCCCGCGTTTGACCTCATCGCCGGGGAGAAGGAGCGTGGCACAATGGAAACGCTGCTGGCTACGCCTGCCACCCGCCGGCAGATTGTGTGGGGCAAGTTCCTCACGGTCGCCGTGGTGTGCATGGTAGCAGCCGTCTTCGCCATGCTGGGCATGTTGCTGGCGTTTGCCCTTCCTGCGAGCGGGCAAATCTTCAGTGAACAGGCTGGTAAGTTCAGCGTTTCGTCGTGGGCGATGGGCATACTGGTGGTCACGCTGATTCCACTGACCGTGTTCTACTCGGCGGTGCTGACCATTATCTCCACCTTCGCACGCAACCAGAAAGAAGCACAGACCTATCTGATACCGCTCAGCACGCTGGTGGTGCTGCCAGCGGTGGCATCGATGTTCGCACGCACCGAGTCGGGACTGTGGCTGGCTGCTGTGCCCGTGCTCAATAGCGCGATTATCATCAAACAGGTGCTGACAGGGGTAATGGAGCCTTCCTTCCTGTTGCTTTCGCTGCTGGCGTCCTGTGTCGTGGCAGTCGTCAGCCTTCAGGTTGCCACCCGTCTGTTCGAACGGGAGGCGATTCTGCTCAGCTCCTGAGTGGTCAGAGCACCTCTCCCACCTCGCCCAGCATCTGTTCGCGCAACAGGGGGATGGGCGGAAAGCCTGCCTTCAGGTAGTCATCGTGGAACTGTCGCAGGCGGAACGCGGCGCCCTGCTTGCGCTTCATGTCCTCGCGCAGTTTAAGCAGCAACAGTTTACCCAGCGTGTAGTTGCAGTACATCGGGTCCACCGTGCCGCGCTTCGCCTCGCGTTCGGCGTTGATGGGTTCCATGTGCGCCTGTTCGATGAACAGCTGCTTCGCCTCGTCCACACTCATTCCCTGTGTGTGCATCCCGAAGCCAGCGACGTATCGGCAGGCGCGAAGCAGTGCCTCATGCAGCTGCGCCAGACGGTAGCGCGGGTCCTCTGCCCTGTAGCCCAGCTCCATGAACAGCTCCTCGCAATAGTGCGCCCAGCCCTCCGCGTTGGAGTAGGAGCCGAGCATCTTGCGCAGGCGCGTGGGGGCGTGTTTCAGCCACAGGAACTGGACGTAGTGCCCGGGATACGCCTCGTGGATGCTGATAGCGGTCAGGTTGTAGCGGTTGAACGCGCGCAGGTGCCCTTCCACGTCCTCTGGCGACCAGTCGGGGGCGGGCAGGGTGACGTTGTAGAACGCCTCGGTGGCCACCTCTTCAAAGGGACCTGGCGTGTCCATGCTGGCAAAGGTCAGCTCACGCATGAACTCGGGCGTCTCCTCCACCCGACAGCGCACGTCGGATGGGATGGTAACGACGTCTCGGTCAATGCAAAACTGCCGCAGCTCCTCCAGCATTTGTTGCGTGAACGGGATGAGCTGGTCGGCAGTTGGGTGGTCTTTTGCCATTTCCTCGAAGACCTCTCGTGGCGAGCGGGTGGCGTCTATACGCGCAGCGGTGGCAGTGAACTCCTCTTGCAGCCGTTGCAGCTCTTGCTGCCCGATGGCAATCAGCCGTTCTAGCGGCATGTCCACCCCCTCACCCCATTTTAAGCGCAGGCTGTACAGCCGTTCTCCAATGGCAAAGGAATGTTCCGCGCGGGGAAGCACCTCCTCCTCCAGCCACGCTGCATAGGCGCGATAGGTATCAATGACAGTCCGATTAGCCTCCTCGAACTCGTTCCAGAGCGAGGTGTCTGTTACTGTGCGGAACGCGGCGGGAAGCGATTGCTCGAAGAAGCCTACGGTGGCTTTGACCTGCTGGATAGCGATTTCGGTGGGCACACGCGCCGGCTCACTGAGCTGGCGGCGGGCGTGCTCGAACACCCCCGGCGCTTGTTTCAAACGGGAGATGACCGCTTTCAGCCGCTCTTCCGGCGGGGCAAAGGAACGCTTTGCCAGCGCAAACGCTCCACCCACCACGATGCTGTTGGGCACATCGGGGTCGTGTGTCCAGCTGCGCCACGCTTCGAGGTCAATCAGCCGATGGTGAATCTCGCTCTCCGCCAGCGCGTGGTCCAGAGCGCGTTCCGGGCTGAGCGCATCGCGCGGGATGGACTGTATCTCTCTCAAGAGACTGTAGAGTGCGCGTATCTCTGCGTCGCGTGCGGTCTCGGAGTTGTCGTATACTTGATGGTCGTACGTATGTACGCCCAGGTAGGACGCCATCTCGGGGTAGCGCTCCAGCGTCATCTGCGCCAGGCGGTCTGCCAGCGCATCCCAGCGTTCATTCCAGTGGTTGGTCATGTGATGCCTCCTGTCGATGCATTCTGCCGACGAAAACGCGCATTCACCACGAGGTTGCCCCCTAGGTGATTTGTCGGTTCGGGATAATGGTAGCAGAGGGACATCGATAGTGTCAAGCACAGGCCCGTCGTGCATCCGAAACCGAGTTCGAGGTATCTATCGTATAGGGAAGAGAAACCGTTTGCGAGGTGAGGTCCATGCACCGAACGCTAATTGCTGTTCTGGGAGTACTGCTGCTGACCGTTGCAGCCGTTGCGCAGTTCGCGCCGCCGAAGGATGCCCTGCGCGTACAGGCAACGGCTTCGGTCAAACAGATTGCGCCTGGCAAGGCGTTTCAGATAGTGGTGACGCTGGACGTCAAGCCGCCCTACCACGTCAACGCCAACCCGGCAAGCGAGAAGTTCCTCATCCCGACAAGGGTAAGCATGGAGCCGGTAGCGGGCATCACCTTCGGGCAGCCGCAGTATCCGAAAGGGCATGAGCGAGAGTTCGCCTTTACCGGCGGCAAGAAGATAGCCGTTTACGAGGGCAAAACGGTGATTCGTATCCCCGCAACTGCTGCCAAAACGCTGAAGCCAGGCGAAGTAACGTTGCGCGGCAAGGTGAACTATCAGGCGTGCGATGAGAAGTCCTGTTACCCGCCCGGAGACCTGCCGTTCAGCCTGAAGCTGAAGGTCGCCCCTTCGGCAGCAAGCATCGACGCAGGGGGTGAGCAGGCGGTGGCGCAGGCGGAACAGGCTGGCGCGTCGCCCGCCTCCAAAGGCGCAGCATCGGCAGGCACGTTCTCTTCCACACCCGGCGGCGCATACCTGCAGAAACTGCAGGACCTGCTGAACACCGGGCGATTCGCCATCGCCCTGCCCATCATTTTGTTGTTGGGGCTTTTGTTGAACCTCACGCCCTGCGTGTACCCGCTGATCCCCATCACTATCTCCTTCTTCAGCCGGCAGACGGCAGGCAGCGCGGGGCGTACGTTTGGTCTGGCGCTGGTGTATGTGTTCGGAATGGCGTTGATGTATGCGGCGCTGGGCACAGCAGCGGCGGCGCTGGGCAAGACGTTCGGCTTCCAGCTACAAAACCCCTGGGTGCTGTGTGGTTTCGCGGTGATACTGGTTGCCCTTGCGCTGAGCATGTTTGGGGTGTATCAGTTGCAGCTGCCAGCGGGCTTACGCAACAAGGCGCGTCTGCGCGAAGGCTGGCTGGGCGCATTGTTGATGGGCTTGCTGGTGGGTGTGACAGCAGCGCCATGCGTGGGTCCCGTGGTTGTCGCGCTGGCGGCGGTGGTTTCCGGCACAGGCAATGTGCCACTGGGCTTTCTGCTGTTCCTAACGCTGGGCATCGGGCTGGGTGTTCCGTATGTGGTGCTGGCGATGTTCTCGGGGGCGATTCGCCGTCTGCCTCGCAGCGGCGAGTGGATGGTGGCAGTGGAGCATCTTTTCGGCTTTGCCCTGATTGGCGTGGCAATATTCTTCCTCAGCCCCATCCTGCCAGCGATGGTATATAAGTGGCTGATGTTCGCTTTTCTCGCAGGCGTGGGGGTCTATCTGGCTGCCATAGACAAGCTGGCCAGAACGGTGCGCGGCTTCTTCTGGTTCAAACGACTGCTTGGCGTTGCGCTGGTGGCGTGGGCGGTGATGATTGCGCTTCCCACCCAGAAGGCAAAAGGCAGTCATATCGCCTGGCAAGCCTACAGCGAGGCAGCGCTGCAGCAGGCTGTTGCCGAAGGCAAGCCGGTGGTCATCGATTTTTACGCCGACTGGTGCCTGCCTTGCAAGGAGCTGGAAGCAAACACTTTCTCCGACCCGCGCGTGGTGCAGGCGTTTGAGGGCATCGTGGCAATGAAGGCGGACCTGACACGCGACGATAGTCCTGCCGTGCAGGATTTGAAGAAACGGTTCAGCATTGTCGGCGTGCCCACCATTGTCTTTCTGGACGGTTCTGGTCAAGAGCAAAGGGCATTGCGTTTGGTGCAGTTCGAACCGCCGGATGCTTTCCTGAAACGGATGGCACAATTCCATTCGCTGACGACACAGACAGCGAAGCGATAAGGGGGATACGATGCAACGGTTCAGTTTCTGGTTACCGGTGTCTATTCTGCTGGTGGTTGCCGGTGTTCTCTGGCAAGCGCGTGAGATGATGCCGCTGGAAGTGGTTCGGGTGCTGATGACGCTGAGTATTGGCGTGGCTGGTGTGCTGCTACTCGGACGGCGGGGACTGCCAGCGGCGGTCGGCGTGGTGTTGATTATCGGGGCGTTGTGGGTGGCGCAGCCAGGCGTCTTGGCGGGCAAAGGCGAGGTGCAGATGCTCCCCGCCAGTAAAGCCGCCATTGAGCAGGCTACCCGGCAGGGAAAGCCAGTGGTTCTGGTGTTCACTGCGGATTGGTGTCCATTCTGCCGCATGTTAGAGCGTGAGACCTTCACCGACGGCGAGGTCGCCCGGCTGGCGAAGGACTTTGCGGTGTTTCGGGTGGATATGACCTCCAGCACGCCCCCGCCGGAGACGGTGGAGATTGCGAAGAGGTACGGCGCGGAGGGCTTGCCGACGGTGGCATTTCTCAACGCGCGTGGCGAGTGGGTGAAGGATTTGACACTGGTCGGCTACGAGCCTCCGCGCGAGTTCGCGAAGCGATTGCGCGCGCTGCGCGACGCCAACTGAGTTGCTTATTGCCCCATTATCTGGATGACGACCTGCCGTTGCCGTGGGCGCGTGTCGAAGTCGGTCAAGACCACCTGCTGCCAGGTGCCCAGCGTCGCCTGTCCCTGAACCACGGGGATGGTGAGGGAGGGACCCAGCAGCGATGCACGCACATGGGCATGTCCGTTATCATCGCCCCAGCGAGCCTCGTGTGCATAGGAGGCGCTGGCAGGCGCGATTGCCTCGAAAGCGCGCTGCAGGTCACTCACCAGCCCCGGCTCAAACTCCATAGTGGTCAATCCCGCCGTGGAGCCTATCACGAACAGGGTGACCGTTCCGGCCTGTATGCCGCTTTCGCGCACCGCTGCTTGCAGTTCCGGTGTCAGGTCTATCGTGTGCCCGTTTCCCCGGGTCTCTTTGTGGATGGTGGTATGGAATAGCTTCAGAGTATCCACAGGTGCCTCCTCTGGATAGTGATGCCTGCTATAAGCTATCATGCCCAGTAGGGGATGTCAACATCACAACAGGCGTTGTCGCCCGAGGGTGGCAAATGATGACACCCAGCCACACACAGGAACCCGGCGCATGGTCTGCGAAGAGTTATTTCAAACATCTGTGGAGGAGTTATGGTGATGCACAGGGCAAAATGGTGGCGAACCGTACTGACCATCGGAATATGCGTCATCGGCGTGGGGTGTGTCGTGCGGGCGGTGCTGTCGAAGCTGCAGCCGCCGGTGAAAAAGGAAACCGTCATGGTGCCCATGCGGGATGGCGTGCGTCTGGCGACCGACATCTACTTCCCCGAAGGCGATGGACCCTTCCCCGTGATTCTGCTGCGTTCCCCGTACGACCGCAAACTGGGTGAGGGTATTGCGCAGGATGCGGCGCGGCGGGGATATGTGATGGTCATTCAAAACACGCGCGGACGGTTCGGCTCGGAAGGAGAGAACCTGCCTTTTGAAACCGATGGCTGGGGCAGACTACGCGACGGTGAGGATACTGTGGAATGGATAGCCCGCCAGCCCTGGTGCAACGGCAAAATCGGCACGTGGGGCGGTTCCGCACTGGGCATCACGCAGTACCTGCTGGCTGGCACTGGAACGAAGAGGGTAACCGCGCAGAATATCACGGTGGGCGCACCGAGCCTGTACCATGGCGTGGTATACTGGGGCGGTGTGTTTCGCAAAGCGATGATTGAGGACTGGCTGCGCATCAGCGCGTTTAGCCCCGATGCGCTTAAGATCTGGACATCTCATCCCACCTACGATGCCTACTGGCGCGGGCGAGACATGACCACCCGCTTTCGCTATACGAACGCGCCCGCCATCCACATCGGCGGCTGGTACGATATCTTCGCGCAGGCAACCATAGACGCCTTCGTCGGGATGCAAACACGAGGCGGACCCGGCGCACGAGGCAAGCAGAAACTGCTGATGGGACCCTGGACGCATGGAGTGTTCCAGGAGAAAGCGGGCGAACTCACCTTCCCCAATGCCAAGAATCCACCCACAACCGCGCACGACATCTGGCGGTGGTTTGACCACTATCTGAAGGGTGTGGACAACGGGGTTGACCGTGAGCCAGCGGTGACCTACTACGTGATGGGCGATGTGACCGACCGCAGCGCCCCCGGCAACGAGTGGCGCACCGCCGACCGGTGGCCTCCCGTGAACGCGACACCAACTCCGTTCTACCTGCATCCCGACCGCTCGCTATCCACGCGCAAACCCGAAGAGGGCGGCACGCTCAGCTACACCTACGACCCCAGAGACCCCGTGCCAACGGTAGGAGGGCCGCGGCTGACCCTGCCTGCCGGAGCGATGGATCAGCGCAAGATAGAAAGCCGTTCCGATGTGCTGGTGTTTACCAGCGAACCCCTGCGTGAGCCGGTGGAGGTTACCGGCAGGGTCAAGGTGATCCTGTGGGCTTCCAGTGATGCACCGGACACCGACTTCGCGGCGAAGTTGTGCGACGTATACCCCGACGGACGCTCCATCAACATCTGCGAGGGCATCCTGCGTGCCCGCTTCCGCGAAGGGTTTTCCAAGGAAAAGCTTATGCAACCGGGTACGCCCTATCGCTTTGAGATTGACCTGTGGAGCACCAGCATTGTATTCAACAGAGGGCATCGGATTCGGGTGCACATCACCTCGAGCAACGCTCCCGCTTTTGACCCCAACCCCAATACCGGCGAGCCTTTCCGTGCCAGCGAACGTACCCGTCCGGCACACAACACCATCTACATGGATGCCAAGCGTCCGAGTCATATCCTGCTACCGGTGGTCAAGGGGAGCCGGTAGTCCGTCACGAACACTCCCCGGCAATCAGGTTGCCGGGGAGTGCGGAGGTGCCAGGCGAAACGGGATTCGGAGCTTTTCAGTAGTACTCTGCTGGACCGGGTTGTGCAATCAACACCAGCAGGGTGTAGAAAACCAGCGCGCCGACCAGATAAAGGGCAAAGGCTACATGGGCTGGTAGCGTCGGCAGGCGAATGGGAACAATCTCTACAGTCATGTTATCGCGTGAGACAGCTGGACTGTTCGCCGCAGGTAGCCCTTGCGGTTCGGCGGAAGTATCCCCGACGTTACTGAGGCTACCGGGCGCGGCAGTTCCTGCAGAACTATTCCAGCCGTTGAGCCAGGCGACTATTGGGTGGTTCTTTACGATGTCCTCGATGACCACCGCCCGCGCCGGTAAGACGACTCCCAGCACGGCGAACAGCGCAATGACCCCAACTGCCCCCACTTTTTTGCTCATGGTTGCACCGCCTTTCGCAGATTTAGACGGTATTCTTACATATCCGACGTCACCTTAATACTACCATAATATCTGCATGTTCCGCAAGTATGCCGGACAGTATTCCACAAAACTTTGCGAAAGTGAAAAAGGGGCAGGACGTAACGCCTGCCCCGCATCTACCAGCTACGCGCGGCGTCGTTTGATTCCCATCAGCGCAAGCACTCCACCCGCCAGCGCAACGATGCTTGCCGGTTCGGGTACCACGTGGATGGCGAAGTTGTCAATCCAAACCACATCTGCGCCCGTGCCGGTTGCCGCATCGTGCGACAGGTAGATACCCCAGCCGGTTAGCGAGGTGATACCGCTGATGGGGATACCATTGTCCACCATCACCCCGTCGTACCAGGAGTACGCCTTCCCCTGGTTGAAGTCCCACATCATCTTCAGCGTGACATACCGGTCAAAGATGGTGGGAGTAGAAGTGGCGCCGGGGTTCCAGCCAAATGGGTGGGTGGCGTTCGACATATCCCACTGCAAGCCGTAGGTAGGCTCACCGTTGTCGAACCAGTACCACCACAGGTTTTGCTTTTGGTTGGGTCCGATGCGGTAGATGTCGAAGGTCACGATGACCACCTTCCACCAGGCTGCCAGCGGGTCGGGGATCTCACGCGCCATCAGCGAGTAGTCGCCCTGGCTGTCTCCCACTTCCAGGCGGACTGCTTGCCCACCGGACACTGGCTCGGGGGAGACTACTACCCGTGCGGTATCTCCGGATGTGCCGCCGCCCTCGCTGATCCAGCCGTCCTGTCCGTTCAGAACGCCCGGTCGGAAGGTAGGTGCCTCGAATCCCTTCGAATCGTACCACGCCAGCTGTGCTTGCGCTGCGGTAGCTGCCAGCGCCATCACCACAACTGCCGCCAGAAACAGACGAATCTTCATGATACTGCCCTCCTTTCCTGGCATGGCATCAGGTACACCATCAGTATAGTTACCTGCGCCAAAAAGTGCAACAGGTATTCTTACGGGGTTTTGAGCAGCTGTCGGGAGTATTGGGTATCATAGTATTGGTGATCATCTGGTGATCATCGCAAAAAGAGGGAGGTTGGGAATGACAACCCTGCTTGAGCGCGCGATTGCGGAGATTAAGAAGCTCCCATCGGATGTTCAGGATGCCATTGCTGCCCGATTGCTGGCGGAAATGGCGGATGAGGTGCGGTGGGAAAACCAGTTTGCCTCCACCACCGATGAACAATGGCGGAGGATTGCAGCGGCAGTGCGGGCGGAGATTGACGAAGGAAAAACGGTGCCTCTGGAACAATTCCTGAGCGACTTCGAGGAGAAACAGTGACATCGAGTATTACACGCAGTTTCAGGGAGCTTTTTGAAGCGTTACCGGTTGAGGTACAGGCGCAGGCAATCCGCTGTTACCAGATGTGGAAATCCGACCCACATCACCCGAGTCTGCAATTCAAATGCGTAAGTCCCACGCACTCCATCTATTCTGTGCGTATCAGTCTATCCTACCGGGCATTGGGAATACTGCAGGGTAGTCACGTTACATGGTTTTGGATTGGTAGCCACAGTGATTACGAGAAGCTACTGAGGCGTTTTTAGCAATCCAGGTAAACATGCACTTGGTGGAGGCGGAGGGACTCGAACCCTCGTCCAGAGTGATTTGCCCCAGGCGTCTACGAGCGTAGCCATCGTTTTGTCTCTCGCCGTCGGGTACGCCCGATGGCAGGCTTACCCCACAGCCAGTTCACCCTGCACTTTCGCCCAAACGGCGGTGAACGTTTCCGTTCGGGCTAGCCGGCATAGCACACGCCCACATCCGCCTCGGCCGGCAGGAGACGGCTGGACGGCTGCCTCTTAATTAGGCAGCGAGAGCGTACTGAGGAGTCGCTCCTATTTTTTTGCCGCTTTTTTACGAGGCCAACGGCACCTCGGCTCGCAGCCTGAGCGCGCCTCTACCCTGTCGACACCAATCGCCCCCACGGGTAGCCACTATTATTATAGCATAAAATCGCCGTTTTTGTTCCCAAAAGTCACCACGGCGCAAAATCGAACATCTCCCGAAGCCATTCATCGGTCGGTTGCGTCCCATATTCGCTGATTTGGAACGCGTCGGCGAACTCGCAATCCTGAAGCGGAGCAAGACGAGGAGTGCTGCGCTGCGCCGCGGCTTTAGCGCTTCGTGCTTCACGGTGCATCCATGCCGTCACCCATTCGCGCATCCTCGCCCGACTGAGGGGCAGGGGAGACATACCCATCGCGTAGGGTATCCACTCGGCAAACTGCGATTCGTGGGCACATACCATCTCGATTTTCGTCTCCATCACCTGGTCGATGCAGACCACCACGTCGGCGCGGAAAAGGGTCGGCTCGGTGAAATCATCGTGCCAGTACATGATGACGGGCATCCGTTTCAGCGCAGGCACGTCGGCACACACCAGAGGCACCGTCAGCAGGTACGCCGCGTCCAGCACCAGCTGCGCCGTCACCCGATGGTCACGGTGATAGTCATAAGGACGGTTCACCAGAATCAGGTCGGGTCCCCTGCCGGGCTCCCCGAACGAACGAATCGTGCGTATCATCGAGGAGGTGGTCTCATGATTCACAGTCACTCCTCCATCGGGCGCGCCCAGACACACAAAATCTGCCCCGACCAGTGCAGCCGCCTGATGAGCCTCCGCCATGCGTCGTTCCACCAGCAACCGGGGGTTCGCCGCATAGTCCTCGCGGTAGTGTCCCTTGCCGCCATCGGTCACGCTGAGGAAACGCACGACATCGCCCCGCTGTCGCATCAGCGTGACCGTGCCGCCGATACTGCCTTCCACGTCGTCAGGATGTGCCCCGATACACAGGATATATCGCATCCTCTCCTCCCACCCGAAATGACTGCGTGTTGGATTCGATGCACCATGTGTACTTCCCTGCCGAGAAGGAATCGCACGCAACCAGCACGAAGCAAAAAATAATCCTCAGTTTCCGGGAGGGCAAGGGATGAAAAAGGAAATCAGTCCGGTCACGGCGGCGATTGTGATTTTAGTGGTGCTGGCAGTGATTGTGATAGCGGGATGGCGTTACTTCTTTGCCGAGCCAGCGGTTGTACCCATCGATCCGAACGCGGCACCTCCGGTTGGCGGCCCGGGCGTACCACCGCCTGGTATGGCGCCTGGCGGCGCACCCGCAGGTCCTGCACCGGCGGCACCTGCACAGCCCGGCACACCCGCCGCGCCGCAACGGCCACCACAGTCGGAAGGCTACTAACCCAGGAGCAGGTGAGCCATTGCGCAGCAGGACGAGACCATTGCACTCTGGCAATGGCTTACCTTGCTGCGTTCGCTGTTCAAAGCGCGGCAACACAGCAGGATGAGGTGACTATGCGATGAGTGGGACAGCACTACCCGAAAGGATGCAGGCGGTGCGTTGCCACGCGCCGGAGGACTACCGCCTGGAGCAGGTACCCGTGCCCGAACCTCGCCTAGGAGAGGTTATCGTACAGGTGGAGGCGTGTGGCATCTGTGCGAGTGATGTCAAGTGCTTCTACGGCAATGCGTCCATCTGGGGCGACGCCACGCGCCCGCGCTACGTGCAGCCACCGGTGGTGCCGGGGCATGAATTTGTTGGGCGGGTGGTTGCGCTGGGTGAAGGCGCGGCCGAGCGTTTCGGTTTGCAGGTAGGCGATCGCGCCATTGCCGAACAGATAGTGCCCTGTGGCATGTGCCGGATGTGCGACCGCGGCATGTACTGGTTGTGTCGCGACCGCGAGATTTTCGGTTTCCGCGAGAAGGCGCAGGGTGGTTGGGCGCAGTATACGCGCTTCCCTGCCAACGCGCGTGTGTATCGCATCCCCGAAAACCTTTCCCCCGAGCAGGCGGCGTTGATCGAGCCTCTGGCTTGCTCGATGCACGCGGTAGACCGCGGGCAAATCCAGTTTGGCGACGTCGTGGTGATTGCAGGAATGGGTCCGCTGGGACTGGGCATGGTGGCGTGCGCACGGCTGAAGAATCCGGGTCTGTTGATTGCGCTCGACCTGCGCGACCACCGGCTGGAAGTGGCAAAACGCCTGGGGGCGGACATGGTGCTGAACCCCTCGCGTGAGGATGTGCGTGCCGAAATCAAAAGGTTGACCGACGGCTACGGCTGCGACGTATACATCGAAGCCACCGGACACCCGCAGGGTATTCTGTTGGGACTGGATATTATCCGCAAGGCAGGCAATTTTGTGGTGTTCAGCGTGCTGCAGGAGCCGGTGACGGTCGACTGGACGATACTGGGCGATGTGAAGGAGCTGAACGTCTACGGTTCCCATCTGGGACCCTACTGCTACCCCAAGGTCATCGACTACCTGAGCCGTGGGTTGCTGAAGACGGAGGGCATCGTGACGCACCAGCTGCCTCTCTCCGAGTTCCGACAGGGCATCGAGATGGTCCACGAGGGCAAAGAGTCCATCAAGGTGTTGTTGGTACCCTGATGTGCTGTTCTGGGGGAGAGGCTGGGGGCATATTGCCTCTTGTGGTCTGGTCTCGTACACCGTTCGGAGCATGCAACAGCCAGTCGCGGAATGATTCCACTCTCCTACGCCCCCTCGGCTACCAATATCGGGTATACTACAGTCAGCCATGGACAACATCCTGCACACAGCCCGGTCACGAGTGCTCTTTTTCGACGGGGCGATGGGCACGCAAATCCAGTCCCTGCATCTCACCGCAGATGATTTCGAGGGGCTGGAAGGGTGCAACGAGGTGCTCAACGCCACCCGTCCGCACCTGATTGCCCAGATTCACGCGCGTTACTTCGAGGCGGGCGCAGACATCGTGGAGACCAACACCTTCGGTGCGAACGCCATGAATCTGGGCGAATATGGTATTGCCCACCGCGTCTATGAACTGAACCTCAAAGGGGCACAAATCGCACGGGAAGTCGCCTCATCCTTCAGCACAGCCGACCGCAAACGCTTCGTGGCTGGCTCTATCGGTCCCGGTACCAAACTGCCTACGCTGGAGCATATTACCTTTGACGAACTCGAGGTTACCTACACCGAACAGGCGCGGGGACTGCTGGACGGTGGTGTAGACCTTCTGTTGATTGAAACCGTGCAGGACCTGCTGCAGGCAAAGGCAGCCATTAACGGCTGTCGCAACGCCATGCGTGCTACAGGGCGCACCGTGCCCCTCTTGGTGCAGGTCACCCTCGAGACGACAGGCACGATGCTGTTGGGAAGTGAAATCGGCGCGGCGCTAACCACTCTTCTGGCTTTTCCCGATGTGGCGGTGATTGGGATGAACTGCGCTACTGGTCCCGAGCTGATGGTGGAACACGTGCGCTACCTGCACCACCAGTCGCCCCGTCTCATCAGTGTCCAGCCCAATGCCGGCCTGCCCGAACTGCGCGACGGCAAAACCTTCTACCCGCTCACCCCTGACGAGCTGGCGCGGTATCATCTGCAGTTCGTGGAGGAGTTTGGCGTGAACTTCGTCGGGGGGTGCTGCGGCACCACACCCGAGCACATTCGCCGCGTGGTGGAAACCATTGGCTTCCGCGAACCCGCCCGGCGCAGCCCCGAGGTGGTTCCCGCCTGTTCCAGCCTGTACCAATCCGTGCCTTACGAGCAGGAGAACTCCTTCCTGATAGTGGGCGAGAGGCTGAACGCTAACGGTTCCAAACAATTCCGCGAGCTCCTGCTGAACGACAACTACGACGACATGGTACAGATGGTGCGGGAGCAAACCGCCGAAGGCGCGAACGTGCTGGACGTGTGTGTGGACTATGTGGGACGCGACGGCGTGCGCGATATGACCGAAGTCATCCGTCGCCTCGCCACGCAAAGCACTCTGCCCCTCATGATAGACTCGACGGAACCACCCGTCATCGAAGCTGCGCTGAAAAGGCTGGGCGGAAAGTGTATCGTTAACTCGGTGAACTTTGAGGACGGCGGGAAGCGACTGCACCAGGTGTTGCCCATGTGCCGGAAATACGGCGCGGCGGTGGTTGCTCTGGCAATTGACGAGGAGGGGCAGGCTCGCACCACCGAGTGGAAAATGCGTGTGGCGCGTCGGCTGGTGAAGGTCATCACTGAGGATTACGGTATCCCGCCAGAAGACATCTTCTTTGACGCACTGACCTTCCCGCTCGGCTCGGGAGCGGAAGACCTGCGGCAGGACGGTATCGCCACTATAGAAGCCATCCGACAGTTCAAGCAGGAGTTCCCGCAATGCCACACCATTCTGGGGGTGAGCAACGTCTCGTTCGGTTTGAAACCTGCCGCGCGGCACGTGTTGAACTCGGTCTTCCTGCACTATAGTCTGGAAGCTGGACTCGACGCCGCGATTGTGCACCCGTCCAAGATTGTGCCCCTGCACCGTATTGCCGAGGAACAGCGTGAGGTCGCCCGGCAGCTCATCTTCGATGAGCGGCGTGAGGGCTACGACC
The DNA here is from genome assembly GCA_023511455.1 of Bacillota bacterium. Taxonomy (NCBI): domain Bacteria; kingdom Bacillati; phylum Bacillota; species Bacillota bacterium. The sequence goes on along the minus strand of JAIMBJ010000004.1, from coordinate 147,141 downwards.
CTCTGGTGGAGTTCATGAAGCTGTTCGAGAAGGCGGGAGCGACAGTCAAAAGCGAGGATAGCTGGCAATCGTTACCCGTAGAGGAGCGTTTGAAGCGTGCCATCATCGAGGGCAGGCGCAGCGGGCTGGAACAATCGCTGGATGAGGCGTTGAAAACCCATCGCCCGCTGGACATCATCAACAACATCCTGCTGGAAGGGATGAAGGTTGTGGGTGACCTGTTTGCAAGGGGCGAGATGCAGTTGCCCTTCGTGCTGCAGTCGGCGGAAGTGATGAAGGCGGCGGTGAACTACCTCACACCCTTCATGGAACGCACCGAGGATGTGCAGAAAGGCACCATTGTGCTGGCTACGGTGGCGGGAGATGTGCATGACATCGGCAAGAATCTGGTGGACATCATCCTGTCCAACAACGGCTATCGGGTGGTGAACCTGGGCATCAAAGTGCCGATTGACCGCATGTTGGAGGCGGCAGACGAGCATCAGGCAGACGCTATCGGTATGAGTGGTCTTCTGGTGAAGTCCACCATTGTCATGCGCGAAAATCTGGAAGAGATGAACCGCCGCGGCAAGTGGCATTATCCCGTACTACTGGGCGGAGCCGCGCTGACCCGTCGCTATGTGGAGGAGGACCTGCGTCGTATCTACAAGGGGCGCGTTTTTTACGGGCAGGATGCTTTCGAAGGGCTGGTGATTATGGAGCACCTGTGTAATCCAGACGTGCCTCTGGAGGGGGCGACATCGGTCACCGTTGCCCATCGTCCCAAGATTGCCGACTCCTCCGAGCTTTTGCAGGAGGAACCTGCGCCTGCAGTGGCTACTCCAAAACGCAGCGCGGTGCGCACCGACGTGCCTGTGCCCAAACCGCCTTTCATCGGCACGCGCGTGGTGGAGGATATTCCTCTGGACGAGATTTACCCCTATATCAATCAGGTCATGCTGTTTCGGGGGCAGTGGCAGTTTCGCCGCGGCAAGATGAGCAACGAGGAGTTCAACCGCTTCCTCGAAGAACACGTGCGCCCCATTTTCGAGCGGTGGAAGCAACGGGCAAAAGAGGAGGGGTTGTTCCAGCCGAAGGTGGTGTACGGCTATTTCTGGGCGAATTCGCAGGGCGACGACCTCATCGTCTATCGTGAGGACGGTGAGACCGAGTGGGTGCGCTTTACCTTCCCCCGCCAGCCTTCGCCGCCCCATAAGTGCATCTCCGACTTCTTCCGACCGATAGACAGCGGCGAGCGCGATGTGGTGGCATTCCATCTGGTGACCATCGGCAGCCGCGTCAGTGAGGCGGAAAGGGAACTGTTTGCCCAGCATCAGTATCAGGACTACCTGTACCTGCATGGGTTGGGTGTGGAAGCGGCGGAAGCGCTGGCGGAGTACTGGCACAAGCGCATTCGCGAGGAGCTGGGCATCGCCGATGAGGACGCAAAAGAGATACGCCTGCTCTTCTCGCTGAAATATCGGGGATGTCGCTACTCCTTCGGCTACCCCGCCTGCCCGAACCTGGAGGACCAGGCGAAGCTATTCGAACTGCTTCGCCCTGAACGCATCGGTGTGACGCTCACAGAGGAATACCAGCTGGTTCCCGAACAGAGCACCTCCGCCATCATCGTGCATCACCCCGAGGCGAAGTATTTTAATATAAGGTAGGGGTTACCTTGTTAAAGGGCTATTCCTCACCTGGCGATTTAAGGCGACATAACCTGCCATTCTGAACGAAGTGAAGAATCTCGGAGACCCCTCGTTCACGCTCGGGGTGACAAGGATGAGATGCTTCGCTTATGCTCAGCATGACAACAGAATGTCATTCTGAACGAAGTGAAGAATCTCGGAGACTCTTCGTTCACGCTCGTGGTGAAAAGGATGAGATGCTTTGCTTATGCTCAGCATGACAACAGAATGTCATTCTGAACGAAGTGAAGAATCCCGGAGACTCCTCGTTAACGCTCAGGGTGACAAGGATGAGATGCTTTGCTTATGCTCAGCATGACAGGAAAGTGCCTTTGCAGTCGCTGGGAAAAGCCTCGAGTGGCGGGGTCAAAGCGTTCAGGGTAAGCTGACTGGCGGCTTTCCCTGCGGTGTAAACAGCCCAAACAGTGCGTCTGCCAATGCCCGCAGCGAGCAAGGACGATAACCGAAGGTGCACAGATAGTTATCCACTTCCGGGAAGCGACGGATATCGTAGGGTTCGCGCAGGGCGACGACGATGAGACGCTCCCCGAACCGTTTGTGCAGTGCGCGCGCCAGTTCCGCCTGCTTTGCCTGGTCAATGGGGGCATCACTCCACGGTTCGGGCGGCGCGGTAGCGAACAGGCATTGCTTCACCGATGCCAGTCGTTGCAGGGCTTCCTGCACCTGCTCTTCGGGCAGAGCGGGTTCCAGATGTGCTACCAGCGCATCGGGTTGATAGCGACGAATCTCCTCCGCCAGTCGCGGCAGGCTATGGTGCGCCGAGATAACCGCGAGGGTTTCGCCTTTTCGCAGACGGTAGCCCTTGTTCCGTGCCGAACGGACGACGGCGATGCTGGCGCGGGCAATCTCCTGCTCCAATGCGTCGTGCGCTGGTTCGCGCCAAGGTTCCCCTTCCGCGGTGGGCAAAGCGGAAAGGAACCGCTGTTTGGCTGTGAACACGCGCGTTACCGCATGGTTCAGCCTTGCCTCAGGTAGTTCCCCGCTGTCTATCGCCTTACGTATCGCCTGCACCGCCGCACGTTGCACCTCCAGCGTGTGCGCGATGAGCACCATATCCGCCCCCGCTTTCAGTGCCTCTACCGCTCCCCGAGCGGTGCCCACCGTATCGGCAATGGCTTTCATCTCCAGGCAGTCAGTAATCACCAGACCATGGTAGCCCAGCTGCTCGCGGAGCAATCCGGTAAGGATAGTTCGCGAGAGGGTGGCCGGTCGCTCGGCGTCCAGTGCGGGGAAGAGGATATGTGTGGTCATGATGGCTCCGACGCCTGCCGAGATAGCGGCGCGAAACGGCACCAGCTCCACCGACTCCAGCCGCTGGCGGTCTCCCGGAATGACAGGCAGAGCAAGGTGCGAGTCCACCGAAGTATCGCCGTGCCCGGGGAAGTGCTTGGCGCAGGCGAGCAAGCCGGTCTCCTGATAGCCACGGATCGCCGCTGTGCCCATTTGCGCGACCAGCTCGGGGTCTGCGCCGTACGAACGCACGCCGATGATAGGGTTGTCGGGGTTGTTGTTCACGTCCATTACGGGCGCAAAGTTCCAGTTGATGCCCAGTGCGAGCAGCTCTCGTGCCTGCGCCTGCGCCTGACGATAGGCATAGTGCGCGTTGCGGGTGGCTCCCAGCGCCATGTTGCCCGGGAACTCATGGAAAGGCGCACGCAGGCGATTGACCATGCCGCCCTCCTGATCAATGGCGATGAACAGGGGAATGCGTGATCGTCGCTGCAACTCGGCGAGCGTCTGGCGGATTTGCTCGGGTCGCTGCGAATCCACGTTCCTGCCCAGCAGTACCACTCCACCCACCTGCATCTCTTCCACCAGGACACGGGCATGTGCGTTGACAGTGCGTGCCTCTTCGGGGGAATCGCCCTGCCATCCGAAGCACAGCACCTGCCCGATGCGTTCGGAAAGGCTCAGCTTTTCGATAACCGTTTCCACCGTTTCCAGCACCTCAGGCAGGAATGCGCTCCAGTGTCCGTGCGTGCGCTATCTCATGAGAGGCAATGGGGCGTACATGGGACGGCAGTAGACTGACCACTGCTATTGTCTCGCCATGCAGCGTCATGAACTCTACTTCATAGCCTTCATGTTCACCGTGCACGAGTACTATCGTGCCGATATCTCCTTTTGTAAGCCCGTATTCGGGAAGGTCGACCTCCAGAACGACCTCTTCATGTACTTGCATGTGTATAGACCTCCTTTGCTTTTCAGTAGGTTCGTACGCTCTTTAAAGGATAGGCGGTTACCAGTCTAGGTACCTTGGTACCACTTTCGATGAACCACACGCTGCGAACAATGGGTGATATTCCCTTTGGTGTCCTCAAGGGACCTTCTACGATATATCTCATCCCAAAGGGTGATGGTTCTACCCGTACTACGTTGTTCTCTGCAACATGTTGTTGCAGGGATTCTGCCAGCCGTTCCTAGCTGGCTGCCGAGAAACCAAAGGACTTCAAGAAAGCCGCTTTGTGCCTGCCATCGCGATGTGTCTCTGAAAGGAGGTACCCTGTTATTTTGGGCGCAGGTATTTGGGCATGTTGCCAGTTCGGTACCTTCAATGGTTATCTCCCTAGCTTACTGAGTCTCACATACCACGCGGAAGCCCACAAAGGGTGCATCGGTGAGCCACCACTGGCTTTTCGGGTTCTGTGGGTCGTTCATCTGCCAGTCAGGCGTGTATTTCTTGCGGGCGGCGGGATGCACCTTGTCGGGTTCATCATAGAACGAGCCGCCACGAACTACAGGCACCTCGTCGTCCATCGGCCGGCACCACTCGGCGACGTTGCCCAGCATGTCGTGAATGCCCCAGGCATTGGGCTGTTTCGTGCCCACCTTGTGCGTCTTGTCATCAGAGTTTCCCCAGTGCCAGGCGAGCTTGTCCAGCAGTTCGGTATCAGTGATTGGTCCGGCGGGCAGCACTCCCGCGCGGCATGCGTATTCCCACTCGGCTTCGGTGGGCAAGCGGTACTTCTTGCCCGTTTTGGCGGAGAGCCACTCGCAGTACTTCTGCGCGGACAGATAGCTCATGCTGATAGCAGGGTAGCCCTTGTGCCCGAAACCGCGGTCTACCGCACCGTAAGGCTTGCTGGGACGAGAGACGGCGTCGGCTCCGCCGGTTTTCTGGGTATCGGGCGCGTCCAGCTTATGCACGAACACGTCGAATTCGTCCCACGTGACCTCCGTCTTGCCGATATAGAACGGCTTGATGGTCACCTGCTTGGGCTTGCCGGTTTTGGGGTCGTTGATGGTATATGTTCCGCCGGGCACAGGCACCATCTCGAACTTCACGACCGTGCCAGGAATGGTTTCGGTATAGGCAGAAAGGGTTTTGCCTCCGGTTTGAGCCGCGGTGTTCATCGCCGCCTTCTGTGCCCGTTTCATCTGCGCAGCTCCTGCAGCCAGGATGACCAGAATAACACTGCAGGTGAACGCCAGGCTTCTGTAGAAGCTTCGGGGCAGCATGGTGGAAAGGGGTGAACCAGCTTTCATGACGTTCCGCTTCATCCTCCTTCGAACTCTTCTGCTTGTATGGACATGGTTTGCCTGCGGTGCGTTACGCCTGAATGCGGCGCCGCTGCACCGCTATCAGTATAGCCAGATGGCGATGGGAGTGCAAGTGCGCATCACGGTGTATGCCCCCAGCCAGAGCGTCGCAGAGCGTGCCTGCGCTGCCGCGTTTGAACGAATCGCCGAGATCGAGCAGGTCATGAGCGACTACCGGGCGGATAGCGAGTTGATGCAGCTTTGTGCGAGGGCGGGTGGCGAGCCGGTACGGGTCAGTGAGGAGCTGTTTACCGTGCTGAAACGGGCGCAGGAGCTGTCGCGGCGGACAGGAGGGGCATTTGACGTGACAGTAGGTCCCTACGTGCAGCTGTGGCGACGCGCGAGGCGAGGCGGAGGGTTTCCCACGGAGCAGGAGTTGCAGGAGGCGCGGCAACGGGTGGGCTACGAAAAGATGGTGTTAGACGAGAGGGAGCGGACAGTACAGCTGCTGGTGCCCGGGATGCGCTTGGACTTAGGGGGCATCGCGAAAGGGTATGCGCTGGACTGCGCGCTGAAGGTCTTGCAGGAGCACGGCATCCGTCACGCGCTGCTGGAGGCGGGAGGCGACATCGTAGCGGGGCTTGCGCCGCCCGGCAGGGCAGGCTGGCGGATTGAGGTGGCAAACGCTGCTCCCGAGCGCCGATGGGTCTACCTCGCGCGGGGGGCTATCTCGTCGTCGGGGGATACCGAGCAGTATGTGGAATACGAGGGCAAGCGATACTCGCATATTGTCGACCCGCGCACTGGCTGGGGGGTAACATCTCGCGTGGCTGCGACCGTTATCGCGCGTGACGGTATCACCTCCGACAGCCTGGCAACCGCGCTGTGCGTGTTGGGCAAGGAAGCAGGGAGACAGTTGATACGCACCGTGCCAGGCGCGAGAGCGTATGTACGAGAGGTCAAGGAGTGACAGTACGCATCATTTATTCTTGATAAACGCCTCTATAAACCGCCTGAGAGACCAAATTTTTGAAAACCCAGTAATTGTACGGGGATGAAACCTGCGTTTTGGCACGAATCTTGCGTTTATAATGGGTCGGATATCTAAATCTCAAACCTGGGAGGAGGTAAGTACGATGCGCGTTCGGTCGTTGTGGGTAACAGTGCTGGCGCTGTTCACGCTGGTCGGTTTTGCCTCTGCGGGCACGATAACCCCTGCCCTGTATGCCGATACCGCCCCAAACGTATAAGGGTCACCCCTTTGGGGACCCTGGTGGACGGCTGCGAAGGCGGACGCAGCAGCGGGCACCTTCGTGAACATGCGTAGCGGCGCACACCCGGGCACGAACTACTACGAGCCCAAAGAGATGATTGTCTACAGCACCGGGGACCTTGGCAAACGGCTTCACTGGATTTACTGGGTGCCCGGCAAAACCATTGCCCAGCTCCAGAGTTGTAACTTCCAGGTCAACTGGATGGTGGACTGGGAGGGTGTTGACTATGTTTATGATTGGGAAGCGAATGACCTGGTAAAGGCTGTTCTGGTGGGGGGCATCCCGACGAACGGCTGGATACAACCAGGCAGCTGGATTGAGTACGACAAGGATGGCGACAATAACCCGGATGGTGTGATCGGCACCTTTGGCTTTGCCTGGTGGGCATACGACGATTTAGCGGCCCCCCTCAGCACGGATGGAAACCCCTACAATGAGGTAAATCAGGCTGACGTGGACGCGCTGGCTGCTCTGGTGTTGCGATACCAGACCCACGCGATTGGTTACATCCGCTGGAAGTGCGAAGGAGACAGCGACTGGAACTACAAAATACTTCAGCTGAACGTAGTACCCGAGCCGGGCACGATGTTGCTGTGGCTGAGCGGTTTCGCGGCTCCAGCAATGGTGCTGCTTCGCCGGCGCAAGTAGCACCTCTAGCAGGTCATTCACGCCCTCATGTCGCCCTTGCGGGCGTGCCCGCAAGGGCGTTTTCGCATTACAGGTGGGAGGCGAAAACGTTTGCTGGTATGGTCACCCGGTATCCAGAGGCAATGCAGGTTGTGATACCGTCGATTTGCGTTTGCGGGGACGCGAAGACGGCGGTGCAGACGTGCCGGCAATGGAGTGGCGCAAGTGCGACAACACGGAAATCTGTACATCTTCTGGCAGGGTAAAGGGATAAGCTCCCGCGTCGCGGAGCGCCATATTGCCTTCCGGAGCATCGTTACCAGTGTAGACGAAAATCGGCGTCCATCCGGCGCGAAGGTTCTCCAACGCGCCAGCCCAGGTGCCTCCCTTGCCCATGTCGCTGGCGATAACGAGCGCAAACTCGGCAAGCGCGTAGATAATCTTGTTGCGTCCCATGGCGTTTCCCGCCGTGAAACCGGCCACCGGATGATAGGGCGAAATTAAACAGAGTTTATCTGTGAGCAGGTAATCTCGAAGTGTGTGCGACGTGGCGGTTCGGGCAAGGTCGGCCGCCAACACCCCTACGCAGGTGCCGCCCTCTTCCAGTGCGCCCTTCATCGCGAACGAGTCCACGCCCCGCGCCCCTCCGGAGATGACGTTCTCGCGGTGGCTGGCGCAGCGGCTGGCGATGGCATATGCCTGCTGTAGTAACGTCTCACTGGTGTGTCGTGAACCCACAATGGCGAGTCCTCTTGTATGTAAGAGCTGCGGGTTCCCGAAACCATGTAACAAGACAGGGGAGGCGTCTCCCAGCTTCTGGCGCAGTATCGGGGGATACTCGACGTCTTCCCATGAGGCAATCCACATCCCCGCGTTTGTCCAACGCTCCAACCACAGCGCAATCTGGCTGCCGCGGCGCAGAAGAGCCGCTAACCTTTCTGCGTCCAGTGAGGTTGACTCTGCGATCTCGCACAGCAGAGAAGAGACACCGGGTTCGAGCAGAGCCTCTATCGGATGGTGACGTTCCCGCAGCCACTGTCGCAGCTGAACGTATTCTTTCTGCGCCAGCGGCGCAGCCGGCTCATTGCCCGTGTGTGCACACAGCAGACAAGCCACCTCGGTGCTTGGTTGCAAAGACGGCATACTTTACTCCCCACGCAGAACCTGTTTGGCAAGTGCAATCGGAAAGACGGCACCGCTTCCTGCCCTTCGTAGCAGGAAAGCCACTACGGTGAGCGTCCATCCTGAGTCTACCACATCGTCTACCAGAAAAACAGGCTCTGCGATGCCGGACCACCGCTCAATGGCAAACGCTCCATCCAGGTTGCGCACCTGATGGAAACTGTTTTGCATCTCCTTTTGCGGCTTGGTTTCGCGCACTTTTTTCACACACGGCACAAAGGGCAACTGGAGCCGCTGTGCTAACCTTTGGGCGAAGTCGGGCACCAGGCTGGGATGGCGCAGGGAAGGCACACAGGTAATCCAGCGGGGCGCAGGTTGGGGTTGCCAACGGTGTATCATCTCCTCCATCCCCTTTACCAGGTCATCGTCGTAAAAACCGTCCTGATACTTGCCCTTACGCACCAAACTCCCCCAGCCAGCATCACCCCACAGGCATAGTGCGCGTCCTTCTTCCGCTTGAAGCAGCTCGGGAATCTTTCCCTGCCCGCCGGTAATCATCAGTCCTTCCTTACTCGGCCACATCTTTCGGGGCGGTATTGGAACATCGGCACGGCGTAAGAAGAGTATGGCTTCTCGCACCAAAGAGTCCTCTACCTCTGGCGCGATTATGTCGCTACCAACGCAGACAGCGCATCGGCCACAGGGTTCTGCATAGGGGTCATCCAGCGCTATCTGCAGGAACTGCATCAGGCACTGCTGGCTTTGCATATACTGCCGCATCTGCTCTTGTTCGGCGCGACGCAGGGCGGTTAGCCTCGCAATACGTTCATGGTCCATCCTGTATGCCACAGGGGCTAATTGGTAGCGTCGACCCAAGTAAAACAGTGGAGCAGGGGTCTCTGATAGCAGTAGGCGAAGCACCTTGTCCAGTTGTTGTCGTGAGAGATTGACCTTGCGCTCCAGCTCAACGAGAGTTAGCCCGTTTGGGCTGTGGCTTAATGCGTGTAGTACTGCTTCGGTGTGCGCTTGCGGGGGGAGAGCGGTACGGATGAAGTAATCCACAATCTCATCGTCTTCTTCGCCACCCAAAAGGATGACCAGTGCATTTTCCAGAGACCTGCCTGCTCTGCCGATTTGCTGGTAATAATGCACCACCGACCCAGGCCTCTGAAAGTGCACCACGAAGCCTAAGTCGGGTTTGTCAAATCCCATGCCCAAAGCGACAGTGGCTACAAGCGCTTTGACTTGGTTGTGCAGCAGCAGTCGCTCTCGCCTTTCGCGTTCCGAGTTTTCAATGTCGGCATGATACGGATACACCTGCCACCCTTTGTGCTGGAGCCATAGGGCGACGCGCTCTGCATCAGCGACGGTCAGCGTGTAGATGACGCCGCTGCCAGGCAGTTCGGACAAGTGTGCCGCGAGCCAAGCCAGTCGTTCCGCTTGCGAGGGCAGTATCACGTTTTGCAGCCGCAGGCTACGCCGTGCCAGTGCTCCTCGATTGATACGAAGGTCGTCGCCCAGCTGTTGTTTGATGTCGGCAACAACGCGGTCATTCGCGGTAGCCGTAGTGGCCAGAACGGGCACGTTTCTCGGCAGTAGTTTCAGCACGCGGGTGATTCGCCGGTAGTCGGGGCGGAAGTCGTGTCCCCAGTCGGAGATGCAGTGCGCTTCGTCCACAATGAACAGCAGAATCCGCGACGCAATGGGCTGAAGCACCTCTGCCTCGAACTCCTGATTCGCCAGGCGCTCTGGGCTAATTAAGAGAACGTCAATCTGGTCTTGATACAAAAGGTTTTTGACCTCGATCCACCGCTCCGTGTTGGCAGAGTGAATGGTTTCCGCGCGGATACCCATGCGGTGCGCCATGTCCATCTGGTTGCGCATCAGTGACAATAGCGGCGATATCAGCAGTGATACACCGTGGTTACCGTTTTGCTCGCGGAGCAATCGAGCCGCGATGAAGTAGACGATGCTTTTGCCCCAGCCGGTGCGTTGCACCAGCAGCAAACGCTGGCGGTTACGTACCAGCGACTCTATCGCTTCCCATTGCCCGTCGCGGAACGTAGCAGTCGCATCTTGTAGCCCGTGACGCAACAACGTCTGGGCACGCTCGAAAAGGTCATCCAACGCATACCACTCCTCTAGGACGCCAGTGCCTGCGCCTCCGCCGACGGCTCCTCGCGGTAGTCACAGGCTTTGCTGGAGCAGGCGATGGTCAATCGCTTACCGGTGCGCTTTTCCACCAGTAGCGAGCCGCACTTCGGGCACGTTCTGTCCACCGGCTTGTCCCACAAGGTGAAGTCGCAGGCAGGGTAGCGGTTGCAGCCGTAGAAGACCTTGCCACGCAGCTTGCCTTTGCGTGCGCGTCGCTCTACCAGCTGTCCCTGCTGGCAGGCAGGGCAGGTGATGCCCGTGCTCTTCTCCAGCGGTCGGTGCGCCTTGCACTGCTCGTTGGTGCAGGCGAGGTATTCGCCGTACCTGCCCCAGCGGATAACCATGGGCGAACCGCACTTCTCGCAGACCTCGTCGGACGGCTTGTCTGGTGGGACGGGTTCGCCGCTGCGGGTCACGTTGACAATCGTTTTGCACTCCGGGTAGCGCGAGCAACCGAGAAACTTGCCGTAACGCCCCTCGCGCAGCAGCATCTTCGCGCCGCAGGTCGGACAGGTGTAATCGGTCTCCTTCGCCTCGATGCGCACGAATTCACCGTTCCTTTCCGTCTCCGTGAGCCGTTGTGCGAACGGTTCATAAAAGGCGCGCAGCACCTCCGTCCACGCCTGCTTGCCTTCCTCAATCTCGTCCAGCTGCTGCTCGACGGAAGCGGTGAACTGCACGTCCATCACATCGGGAAAGTGCTTCACCAGATAGTCGGTCACGGCAATGCCCAGCGCGGTGGGATAGAATCGCTTCTCTTTCAGCTCCACGTATCCGCGCTCCACAATGGTAGAGAGAATGGTCGCATAGGTGCTGGGTCTGCCGATGCCCTTCTCTTCCAGCGCTTTCACCAATGTGGCTTCGGTGTAGCGAGGGGGTGGCTCGGTGAAATGCTGTTCGGGCAGCAGCGCGAGCAACGTAAGCACCTGGCCTTCCAGCATCGGCGGTAGCGGGGGACGCTCCTCGTCGCTGAGTTCGCCGTTGTCTTTGCCCTCGACGTAGACGCGCATGAATCCGTCAAACTTGACGCTGGAGCCGGTGGCACGGAAAGTGTACCTTCCTGCCTGAATGTCTACCGTCACCACATCCAGCACCGCCGGTGCCATCTGGCTGGCAATGAAACGCTGCCAGATGAGGCGGTACAGCTCATACTGGTCTTTGGACAGGTAGCTTTTCACCGACTCGGGGGTGCGCGTTACCGAGGTGGGGCGGATGGCTTCGTGTGCCTCCTGCGCTCCCCGCCGTGAGCGATACTGAGGCGGCTTTTCGGGCACATAGCGGTCGCCGAACTCTTTGCCGATGTATTCGCGTGCCTGCTGCTGCGCTTCGGCGGCGACGCGGGTGGAGTCGGTGCGCATGTAGGTAATCAATCCGACGGAGCCCTGCGCACCCAGCTCCACGCCTTCATACAGCTGCTGGGCAATCTGCATGGTGCGTTTCGCACTGAAGCCCAGTTTACGCGCCGCCTCCTGTTGCAGGGTGCTGGTGATGAACGGCGGGGACGGGTTGCGCTTGCGCTCGGTGCGCTTTATCTTCTGCACCACATACTGTGCTCCCTCCAGCTCCTGCAGCACGGCGCTGGCTTCCTGTTCGTTGTGCAGCTCCACCTTCTCGCCGTCGCGCAGGCGCAGCGTGGCGTCGAAGGCGTTCGCTTCGGTGTCGGGGGTCAGGCGGGCGGTGATGGTCCAGTACTCTTCAGGCACAAAGGCTTCGATTTCGCGCTCGCGCTCCACCACCAGCCGCACCGCGACCGACTGCACCCGTCCCGCGCTCAGCGTGTTGCGGCTGGCTTTCTTCCAGAGCAGGGGGCTGAGCTTGTAACCCACAATGCGGTCTAAGATACGCCGTGCCTGCTGTGCGTTGACGCGGTTCATATCGATGTCGCGCGGGTGCTGCAGTGCCTGCTGAACCGCCTGCCGGGTAATCTCGTTAAACTCGATGCGTCGGGCGTTTTGCAGGCGAAGCGCTTCCTTCAGGTGCCAGGCGATGGCTTCGCCCTCACGGTCGGGGTCGGACGCCAGGTATACTTCGGGGGCACTTGCCGCCGCCTCTGCCAGTTTTTTCAGCACATCCTGCCGTTCGGGCAACGTTTCGTATTTGGGAGTGAAGCCGTTACTCAGGTCCACGCCGAACTCCTTCTCCGGCAGGTCGCGCACGTGCCCCATCGAGGCTTCCACCCGATAGTCGTCGCCCAGGAAGTTTTTCAGCGTTTTGGTCTTCGCAGGCGACTCCACGATAATCAGCGGTTTGGCGGACCCTGTCTTTTTCCTACTCATAGCCCAGCTCCTGCAATGCTTTGGGATTGCGTCGCCAATCGGGCATCACCTTCACCACCAGTTCCAGATACACCTTGCTTCCCAAAAACAGCTCCAGCTGTTTACGCGCCTCCTGCCCAATCTGCTTCAGCATCCTGCCTCCCTTGCCGATGACGATGGATTTATGGTTCTCACGCTCCACAATCAGCTCCGCACGGATATACTGTACCCCGTTTTCACGCTGTTCCCAGTCGGTCACGCGCACGGCGATGGTATACGGTATCTCCTCCCGCAACAGGCTCATCGCCTGCTCGCGCACAATCTCGGCTGCCCAGTCCTGGCGCGACTGGTCGGAGCGAATGTCCACTGGATAATAGAAAGGCGATTCGGGCATCGCCAGCAATATCTCCTCGCGCAGGCGGTAGACCGCTTTGGGGTCTTTCAGCGCGGAAAGCATGATGTGCCGCTGCGCATTCGGCAACAGCGCACTGTACGCCTGCATCGCCTGTTCGGGATACTTCGCGGCGTCCACTTTATTGCCTACCATCCACACTGGCGCCTGCACCTTCTGTAATCGGCTCGCCAGGTCTTCATCTTCAGGGGTGGGGGGATGACGCAGGTCCACCACCCACAGCACGAGATCGATATCCTCGAGCGCGCCGTCTATCTGCTCGATCATGTACTCTCCCAGTCGATCCTTCGGCTGATGCCAGCCGGGTGTATCCACAAACACCACCTGGCGGTTGCCTTCGGTGTAGATACCGCGCACACCCCGCCGTGTGGTCTGTGGGCGCGATGTGATGGCGGACACCTTCACCCCCAGCATGACGTTCAACAGCGTGGACTTGCCCACATTCGGCTTGCCCACAATCGCCACAAAACCGCAATGGGTTGGAACGAGTTCCTCTTTGCACATATCCGTCCTGCCTCTGGTGCTTTCTCAGGCACGCAGGTATATGTACCAGCAGCGGGTGGATAGTGTCAAGGGGGGTTCCTTGACCGCAGAGACGCAACGCATTATAATGGGGGCAATCCGCAACGCAAGATTGAGGTGGTCTCGATGCGGAGCGTTGGTCGCGATGGCACGGGCTATCGAAGATGGCTTGCCCGCGCGGCTAAGCGCTTTCGCCATGACGGCTTCGATGCCGACGTTGCTGCGGACGTGGCGGATGAAGCACAGATTGTCCGAATGCACCTCGAGGAGCAGTACACCTTCGAAGAGATTTCCCAGCGGATGGATTGCCATACCGACAGCGTGCGCAAGGTGTACCAGCGTGCGATCGCCAGGCTGCGCCGGCGGGAGCGGCACGTGGCAGGCGAGGGGGGTTAATTGTGCGAAAAACGGCGTCTGGTTGTCCCATTTTGGAAGGCTGATGCGTTTATTTATAATGGAAACGCAACCGGAAAAGAAGGCTTTAAGATGAACTACAAGGGACTTTTCCGTGGTGCAGTGCGTCTGTGCCTGATGCTTCTGCTGGCAGCAACGCTGGACGTTGCTGTCGTGCTGTTCCCGGTGCGTGTCTGGGCAAGTGTACATCCTTGCAGGGTTAGCACCTGCGAAAGGGGATGCGAAGACCCGAACAACTGCGGTTGTAGCGGTTCGGACTGCACAGTCAACTGCCCGCCGTGGAGGGTGTTTATGAATTTCGAGTGCTGTGCTCTAGGTAAGATGGGACTCACTGTCAAGCGATTTTATGATTGCAACAGGGATGGACAGGCAGACTGCGAATGCAGGCAAAAAGATCGGTGGCCGGATCCAGAATGCTACGGATTGTAATCCGTTGAGGTGCCGGCGGGTATAAAAAGGGGGGGAAACGATGATCTGTAGACACACAAGACTCCAAGCGTTTACACTGATAGAGATACTCGCTGCAGTGAGCATTATTGCGATATTAGCTGCGTTGCCGTATCCGGCGATCTCCCAGTCACTGCGCCGCACCTACGTCTCGGTGTGTCAGAGCCAGCTCCGTCAGATTGGGCAAGCCATCAAGATGTATCAGGCGGATTACCAAACGGAGGACTGGCCTTGTTACGTTAATTAGCTGGTACCGCAATATGCGTCGATGGACATCATGATTTGCCCGTGGGAAGCCCGCGTGGCAGCAGAAGCAATCAAAGAGCTGTAGAAAACGTTTCGCCCACCCGGTGGTTGGTCATCCTATTTTACCTTTTGTCGTCAGGCGCTGGACGAGATTGCCCTTCGGGAAGGACACATGACATTCAGCGAGGTGATGGAGAAACGAGGGGAGAGGACTCCTGTGGTGATTTGTCGTGAGCATCGCGAGCCCTTTTACCTTGGAGCCAGTTACCCGATAGACCGCCGTGCCTGGTTTTTCCCGGAGTCCCCTGTCGTCGTGTTGCGCAAGGACGGCAGTGTGGACCTGAGCATGAAGGGGGGAATGGCAGCTACGGGTACCGCGGCTTCCACGTTTCAGGATGCGATGGAGCTGTAAAGGTATGAAGGTGAATGCCCTGCTTCACCAGTTGAAAAACGCGGAGGTGAACGATGAGAAGTGTGTTTTCGTGGCTTGTGTCTCGTGAAGGCTTGACGGTGCTGGTGCTTGTGTTGATTCCGGTAGTTGCCTGGCAGGTGGTGTTGTGGCGCGAGCATCAACAGCGCCAGCAGCGCTTGCTGGCCATGCGCGAGGAAGCGGTTGCCTGGTCAAGAAAGTGGGAAGCCATGCGGCAGACGCGGCGCGGCTTCGCGGTGGGCAATCCGTTCCCCGCATTGAACGTGCCCTCGGAGACCTTCGGCAGGGTGGCTGTGTACGAGACGGGGGAAGCCCGTGTTACTCTGGTTCCCCCTGTGGTTCGATGGTGCAGCGGCGTGGAAACCCGAACAGTGGCAGGGATGGCGTGACCTGCTTGCACGTTGCCCGGACCTTCATCTGGTCGGTGTGGTGGTTACGCCCTCTGCTTATGCGTCGTCGAACCGGCGCGATTTGCAGCAACTTTATCGCGCGTTACAACACCCGCGCATCGGCTTCTGGATGATGGTGAGCGACGAGTGGGCGAACGACGACACCGGCGTGCGCAACCCCTTAATCCAGAAGCAGGTGATTCTGCTGGACAGCCGGGGCATTATCCGCTACAGGGGCATCCTACGGCGTTCCATGCCCTCCGAAGCCGAGCGGCAGCAGCTGGAGGCGGAGTACCGCAAATTGGGGTGACGCCCTCACTGCTCTGCCGTTGCCGGTGTTTCGCCCTTCCGGCAGAGTGCATAGATTGCCGGCGCCAGAAACTGCACGCCCCATCTGCTGACCAGTAATTTGAGGAAGGGTGCTGGCAGCTTCGTGCCGTACTTGAAGCGAAGGTAGTCGGCGGTTAGCCACTGCACTCTTGCGAAATAGGGCGATAGCATTGCCTGCAGTTCCGCTTGGGTGAATCCGGCATGTGCGCCCAGCTCGTTGCGGAACCGCCCGCGCAACCTCGCTTTGTAATCTACGAGATTCCACGCCAGCTTCTGCCTCCATGTAGCGTTGGGAGACCCTAAATAGCCAACTACCCGGCGACGATTGGGGGTGCCGATGTACATCCAGCCCCCGTTACACAGTACCCGACCAAGCTCCCGCAAGCTGGCTTCGGGGTCGGGGACATGTTCGATGACATGGTGATAAAAAACAGCGTCGAAGCTTTCATCCGGGAAGGGTAAACGCCCGACATCCGCTCGGAGAAACCACACCCCTGGCGGTTTTGAATGCCACGAGGGGTGTTCTTTAATGTCGAACGCGACGACAGGGATTTGCAGATTATGGTAAAGGTGAAGTGCTTCCGAACCATTGCCGCAGCCGGCAACCAGCAACCTCGACGGCATTTGGAGCAGATTCTTGTTTTGTATCAGCTGACAGAGATGGTCAGCCGCTGCAGGGGCAGAAGGCATCGCGCTCACGTTCCTTTCGCTTTTAGCCTGTACCGTATCAAAATGCCGAGAACGGGTCGTCAGGGTCGTAGTTGTCGCCCGCTGCAGGATCGAAGGCAGGACCCGTGAGTCCTGCAGGCGACGACACCACAGAAACGGCAAGCGGTTTTGGTAAATACGCTTTGAACCGCTCCAGCACGCGCGACGGCTCCGGACGCTCCAGCAGCACGCGGTGCATCGCTTCGGATACGCGGTTCACGTCCATCCCGTTGCTCTGCGCGGCGTGGTCGTCAATAACTGTTTTGACCGCTGTATACTCCAGTTGCGGGGCAATCTGCCGTAAGGTCTCCCACACGGCAACGTCAAACGGCTTCTCCTGCGGCGGGTAGCGGCGAATGCCATCCGAACCGCGCAGGTAGCAGGGGCGGGGGAAGCGCACAAACACCGGCTGTGTGAAGTGGGGATGGCGCACCAGCACCTCGCCCGGCTCGCACGCCGCGAGTTTCTCCTTCACTGCCTGCCCGAACACGCTGTATCCCGGCTGCGCCAGCTCCTCCATCTCGATGCGCCCGTACAGGCTGGTGGCGCAGTTGCCCGCCACGCGCCGCTCCACCTGTGAACGAAACTGCTGCGCCCCAAACAGCACCAGCCCCAGATAGCGTCCGCGTTCGGTGATGTCCAGCAGGGTGCGCAACATGTAGGTTTCCCTGCCGAAGGAGGGCGCGTACTTGTTCAGCTCGTCCACCACCACAATCAGGTGGTCTACGCCCAGTTGATGGCTCTCCATGCGCTTGCGCAGCTCGGCAATCACGCGCGTGATGATGAGGTCCTGCTCCTCCTGCTCCAGCTGCGAAACGTCGATGACATAAACGGTTCTGTCCTCAAAGCGGTCAGGCAGGTCGGAGACGTAACCGCTCTCGCCCACCAGTCCGCGATAGCGGGTGGTCAGGTTGCTCAGGCGGTTATACACCTTCCGGATGGTGGGGTAGGCGTGCGATCGCCACGCTTCGCGTCCACGCTTCTCTGCCACCCGCAGCACCGTGTCCAGCCAGCGCGTTAACTCGGAGAAGTTGCTGACAGTCATGACCGGGGGCGCACCGGCGTCCTGTTCCTCTTTGTCGAACTCGAACTTGCCGGGGTCTACCACGCGCTGTTTGATAAACTGCAGGAAGGCATCGGCTTTCACGTCAATGTCGTCGCGATTCAGCATCACTTCGGTGTAGTCCAGCACCTCTTTCAGCCCCCAGTGCAGGGGGTAGACGTTGTGGCGCAGGTCGGGATGGGTGCGCAGCGTGTTCAGGTTGACCCTGTCCTGCTTGAACGGGGCGTAGTATTCCACCTTTTCAAACGGTTTCGGCTGCACGCCCAGCGCGTCGTACATGCGCTTATCCTCGTCAGTCAGGAAATCGTCTTCGGGCGGCAGGTCGATAAACATCAGGTCGCCGCCCTTCACGTTAAACAACAGCGCCGCCACTGTCCTGTCTTCAGACAGCTTTTGGAAAGTGGCTTGAATCAGGAACATAATCGCGCTGGTTTTGGCGGCGAGTCCGGAGGTCCCCGTCACGTTGAGATGCCCCGCTTCAGGACCCAGCAGGAAGCGGCTGTCCAGCAGAATGGGCGAAAGCCGCTCGCCGTTGCGGTAGACGCCAATCGGGATGCCGCGCGCGTCGAACGAGTCCATGCGCAACGCCATGCACACCTCCGTCTCGTCGGCTAAGTATACGGGCGCGATTGGGGCGGGCTGCACCGGTTCTTCCGGCTGCTGGCGCAGTACGGAGGCGACGTACAAACGCATCTCTGGGCGCACAGTGGGAGTTTCGGCTTCCGCCACCCCATCCGAGCCGATGTAATCGTAGATGGGGGTCTCGAGGTCGTTATAACCGAAGCCCTCGGTGACCACCCCCCACACGGTACGCGCCTCGCTGCGCACCACCACAATCGTGCCGATGCCGACGGGTGCGTCGGGGTTGCACCAGAAGTTGAAGGTGAAGGCGGTGTTCGGCTTGCGTTCCGTACCCACCACTCGCCCAATCGGTTTGTCGTTTGCTGGCGTTGCCATCGGGATACCTCGCTATACAATCGCCTCTCTCTTATGGTAACATAAACACGTAGACGATTGTCAAGGCAGGTGGGGGAGATGGTCATCCTGTCTCCGGAACTGGAGAGAGAACTTCGCAAGGAGGAAGCGCTCTACCCGGCGAGCGATGGAAAGCCCATGGCAGACAACACCAAACAGCTGCGCTGGATAGTGACCATCTACACGGGGCTGGCGGGCATGTTCCGGGACGACCCGAATGTGTTTGTGGCGGCAGATTTGCTGTGGTATCCCGAATATGGGCATCCGGAAATACGCTGCGCCCCCGATGTGATGGTTGTCTTCGGAAGACCAAAGGGAGACCGAACCGCATACCGGCAGTGGCGAGAAGAGAATGTGCCACCGCAAGTGGTGTTCGAGATTGTCTCTCCCAACAACCGCTTCCACGAGCTGATGGACAAACTCGCCTTTTATGACCGGTATGGCGTGGAGGAATACTATCTGTACGACCCCGACCGGGGCAGTCTGGACGGCTGGGTACGGCGTGAGGGGCGATTGCAACCCATTGAGGAACTGGAGGGCTGGGTGAGCCCCCGTCTGGGCATTCGGTTCGGTCTCGATGAAGGGCAGCTGGTGCTGGTGCGTCCCGATGGCGAGCGGTTCCTGTCGCCTGAGGAGATGGAACGCCAGCGGGAAGAGGCGCGTCGACTGGCAGAGCAGGAACGTCAACGGGCGGAACGACTCGCGGCGCGGTTGCGTGAACTCGGCGTGGAAGACGTCGACGAGTTGTAATCTACACCAGCTGCGCCAGCGCTTCCAGCTGCGCCGCGCTCGGGGCGTGTGCGCGCAGATACTGTTCGCAGTCCCGCATGGGGTAGAGCAGGCGGTCGTAGCGCGTGTCGGGCACGGCTAGGGGCACACGGTCTTCCAGAATCCACGTAGAGAGGGTGTCTACCTGCTTCAACAGGCTTTGGTTGGCGGGCATCTCGACGCGTAACAACCCGTACAGCAGACTGCCCTTCGTCGGGTCGTGCAGGCGCAGAAACCACGAGTAAACCGTCGCCTGACCGGGGCGCGTTACTGTAAACACGCTGCTGCGTTCCGCCTTGCGCAAACCGTACACGACCTGCATCTGCTCTGGAGTGAGCGCACGTTCCACGCCCACACTCGTCTTTGCCAGACCGATAACCTTTGCATTGGGGATTATTCGAACAAGTTCAGCGATGGCTCCATCCACCACCAGCCAGTCTTCCGAGCCTTTTGTGCTGAGCCAGTTCATCCATTGCTCAGCCAGCTCGCGTTCCAGTACCTCGCGGTCGTTGGAGATGCGGTTCGCCGTGAGCTGGATTAGCGCAGGATGTGCGGGAAGCGGCTCGTCAATCTCCACGTCGCGGAGAGGAATGCCCTGCTGGCGCAATCCCTGAGCATCCACATAACGTAAAGGCGCATACAGGGCGTCTCTTCGTACGAGGGAGCCAGTTTGCGGCAGACAGCACATCTTCCTATCTACCCGAGAGCGCACCACCGCCGACAGGTAGGCATAGAACACGGGCACCATTCCCTCGTAGTAGAGGATGCGCTGTCGCTGGATGCCGTCCAGAAAGTGTTTGAGGGCATTGGACTGGGAGACAGGGCGCACGGCTATCGCCCGCATCTCGGCGTGCTCAACCACCCTGAGGCTTGCTACAGGGTAGTCATCGGAGGGCTGCTGTATTTGCGCAAGCATGTCCACCTGTTCCGCCTGCGTCGGCGCCGCTCGCAGGCGAGACTGGTTTTGCCGTAAATAATGGCGCAAGCGTTCCAGGGTGGTTGTTGGCGATACCATCGCAGTTTCACCTCTTCGGGAAGTGTGTCTCTGCTACGCCCTGTCGATTGCATAGACGCAGCAACTGCCAGAATGTTTCATTTTTCTTGCCATGAAAACGCATATTTTTAAGTGATACCCCTGCGTATAGGCGATGCTACCCTCACGGCAGGAGGATACACAGATGCCGTGTAATGAGTATACACCAGAGTAAGGAGGAATCGCTATGGCACAGATTGGTTATGACGATACCCCATTCTTGCCGGGTACCCGGTGGCGAGTGCATGACGGCAACCGACCGCAACCCCGTGTGGTCACGCCCGGCACCTGCAGCACGCAGGAGAAACCCGGCGAACCACCTTCAGACGCGGTGATGCTGTTTGACGGCACCAGCCTTGCTGGGTGGGAGTCGGTGAACGGCGGCGAGGCACGGTGGAAGGTGGAAAACGGGTATATGGAGGTGGTGCCGGGCACGGGCGACATCCAGACGAAGGAGCACTTCGGTGATTGCCAGCTGCATATCGAGTGGGCTGCACCTGCCGTTGTGAAGGGAGAGGGTCAGGGACGCGGCAACAGCGGCGTGTTCCTGATGGGACGCTACGAGATTCAGGTGCTGGATTGCTACGACAACATCACCTATCCCGACGGCACCACCGCTGCCATTTACGGGCAGTATCCGCCGCTGGTGAACGCCTGCCGCAAGCCGGGCGAGTGGCAGACCTACGACATCATCTGGCTTGCCCCACGATTCGACGGGGAGAAGCTGGTGCGCCCGGCGATGGTTACCGTGCTGCACAACGGCGTGGTGGTGCATCACGCCACCGATCTGATGGGGGCGACACAGCATCGCATTCTGCCCTCGTACACGCCGCATCCGCCGACAGGCCCGCTCCGCCTGCAGGACCACGGCGACCTGGTGCGTTACCGCAACATCTGGTATCGCCCGCTGAAGGGCTACGACGAAGGCTAGCGAGTATCAAAAATAGCAGCGGTGCCTGATAGGGGCATCCCGGAGCTGGAGGGCGAGGCTCCCGCTGAGCCGCAGTCCACGTATCAGCCCTGCAGCTCCGGCGGTAACCACACAGGGAGGTGTTGAACCGCATCGCGCGCCTGTTGCGAAATGGGTACTCCCCACAGGTCAAAGAACGGCGCGAGGTTTCTCCCCACCGCCCTCGACAGGCGTATCATCCACTGGTCGCGTTTCTGGTCGTCCGTGTGCGGACGCTCCTGCGCTGGCAGCTGCCGGTATTCCGCGATCACCTGTTTCATGGGTTCCCAGCCGAAAGCCTCGATGACATGGATGTACATGGTCAACGCCAGGAACGGGTCGTTTTTCCATTCCTCGAAACGCGCGCCGCGCGCCAGGTATTCCTTCACGCGCTGTAACCGCTTCTCGCGGTCGCGGATGGCGGGGTGCCCCTGGTCAAACGGCTGACCCAGCACCTTATGGTAGATGTACATAGAGAAGAGGTTCACCGTGACTTCACCGGTGCCTTCAAAAGTCCAGTCGGGACTCTGATGGTTATGCCCCATTTCATGGAAATGTCCCCACGAGCCTTCCCGACGCAGACGCGGCAGGTCAACCACCAGATCCGCCACATCCATCCACGTCATGATGGGATAGCCGGAGTGCATATAGCCAGCGGAAATCTGCCTGTCACAGACGTATCGCTCGGGGAAGGGGCGTTCCGCAGGGATACCCGCTAAATCGGCGCAGGCATCGACGACCGCGTCCCAGAATGCCAGCAAGCTTTCAGGGTCATCCAGGGTGCGTACCACGCGCGACGGCACGCTGAGTATCACGCGCTTACCCTGCAACTCTGCCCAGGGCGCAGGGGCGTAGCGGATAGAGCGTTTCCACTCTTCCAGACCGGTTTTGCCCCGCACGAAATAAGGGGCTTCCACTGCGCCACGAATGGTGGTGGTTATCCTGCCGAGCGAACATCCTTCAGGTACTTCTATCACGATGGTGCCGCCGAACGCGCTCGCGGCGCGAGTAATTGCCGATTTCAGCGGGAAGCTGAAACTGATTTCGGGAGCACGTTCCCACTTTGGCAGGTGCCACAGCGTATCGGTATGCACGCCGATACGTAACGAGAGTCCCTTGTCCGCAGCAGATGAAGGTATCTCCACAGTGATGACTTCACCGGGGGCGGCGTATAAACCGGTGCTGTGCCATCGGGGAATGCGCGTATCAACGGAGATGGTGCGTTCCACTCGGGGCACGTCTGGAGGAACGGCACCTGGAAAAGTCTGCGCGGAAGGATGCGCTTTCACCTTTTCTGGCGGCAAGCGCTTTATCTGCTCCGTCTGCACTGCGATGGCAAGGCGGGCTAGCGGCTCCGCCTGCGTTACGGGTTTGCTCAGGGACATCAGCTCCTGGGGTACCCGCGCACAGGCTTTCTGCAGTTCGGAGAGAAATCGCTTTTGCGAGGAAGGAACCGTGCGCAACGCTTGTTCCAGTGTCCACTCCGCCTGAAGCAGCCGTTTCTGCGCCGTGGGTTCGGAAGAGGGAGGGGATTGCCGCAGCGTATGCAATGCCACCAGCGCGTGACACTCCGCTGGTGGGGTAATGTCGGTACGGTATCCCCGCGGTGAGGTGGTAGACAGGTAACCGTCTGCCCAGTAGATGCCTGCGTCTGCCAGTAACAGATTGCCGTGGTGGTCGGTGATTTGCTTGCCGGGGTTCAGCTGTAGCCAGCCCCATCCCAAATCTGCCAGCAGCAAGCCTTTGCCGCGTCGTGCCCAGGCTCGCACGGTTTCTATCTCGCGCCTGTCCAGTGATGCCGGCGAGCAACACAATACGTCAACGGTTCCCAGTCTCTTTGTCCAGTCGCCTCCGTCGAGCGACAGAGGGCGCACGCGATGCTCCTGCAGGAACGCAAGCAGCTCCGGCTGGCGATACACTCCGACTGCGGCATCTGATTTGCCTCCGCTCAGCCAGCGCGCGGCGTTCAGAACCATCTTGCCGGTGTCAGCGGTGCGGAGTGCTTCCGCGCCGAAGTAACCGGGGTGACCCAACGCCACAACGCGCGCCTTCCCCCATTGCGCTGCCACAACCACCGGCTCGAAAACCGCTTCGCCGGCTCGGGCACACACTACCGGTATCGCGTTCGGCGAAGTAATGACCATCGGACCGGGGATACCGGGCGCGGCAATCTCCGTCACCCCCTGCAACAGCTCGGAACGAATCTCCTCGGCAGGCGCAGCGGATACGCACCTGACCAGAGCAGTAGCACACAGCAAAAGCAAAGTCCGGCTTCGTGTCATACCTCCTCCTCTGTCTTGCGAGGGCATCGCGCTCGCAGGCGTTCATAGGTTCGCTTTGCTTCGTCAATGGGCTGATACGGCGTGTTGAACAGGAATCGGGTGTTCGGCAAAGCCATGTCCAGCAGCTGATGGGCGGTTGCTTCATCTATCCACGCCATCATCAACACGGTTTTCCCCGAAAACGCCTCAATGGCGGGGCGGGGACCGGGTGCCTGAAACACGCGGTTGATCCCGCGCAGGTTGGGGATTTTGAGGAAATTCGGGTACTGATGGTCGGCGGTAGCACAGCAGTGCATGAACAGTCCGCCGAATTTCTGGCTCAGGTGTTTCAACTCCGGTAAACAGAACTCTTCGAACATCCCTGCACTCATGCTGCCAGCTTCGTCTTCTGAGAGCCAGCATCCCAGTTCTGGTGGCGCCCAGGCATACGGGCAGTGGCAGAGATTGGGATTGGGCACTTGCCGCAGGAATTCCTGCAGGAAGTTCTCGATTAGCGTCCGGCACTTTGCTACCAGCCGCTTCACCGCATCCGGTTGTTCGATGAGGGCGAGGTAGAAGCTTTGTTTCTCCCATATCAGCGCTGCCACATCGAAGGGACTCTGAATGTCCGGCACGCCGATAATAACATCTTTGCCTAGTCGTTCGACTAACAGCTGCGCTGCCTCGAAGATTCGCTCCAGTGGTCGCACATGTAAAGAAGGCACTTCAAGCGCATCTGCCTCTTCCGCCGTGCGCACCAGAGGACGTGCAGCGGGCAAACTGCCCGGCGGTATATATACCTGGCATCCAAAAGCAGAGGCAAAAACCTCCGTACCGGTCCAGAGCGGGGCATAGGGTACACTGTCGTCATCCAGCTGCTCCAGAATCCGGCAGCGTCGTTCGTAGAACTGTACGAGGGCGGGGATAAAGTCCTTCACAGGACGTGGGGAAGACGCCAGACCGCCGCTTGCCCAGTCGTATTCCGGTGGCTCGGGGTCGAAAATGAGGGCGTGCCCGTGAAACTCTCCAGCGAACAGGCTGGTGAGGAATCGTTGGTTCCGCTCGATGCGTGTCTGCAACTTGCTTCTCCCTTATCTCTTGTCCTCAGGTGTTTTGCGTGGGGAGGTAGTGGATGTGCGGCGCCGACGGACTGTGGACGGTGCCGCGGCAGGAGCTTCCGTCGGTACTGTAACAGGAGCCGCGGCTCCGGGCGGCGATGAGGCGGGGCGCGCGCGGTCGGCTGCCCACATCCGTAAGGCAGCGATGTGCTCGCGCATGGTGCGCGACAGGGGCACCGTGCGCTGAATCTCCTGCAGGATGGTCTCGTCGTCCAGCTCCTTGCCCTGATGGAAAGCGTCGTACAGTGCGGAGATAATCGCCTGCTCGATCTCCGCGCCACTGAAGCCCTCGGCAGCGCGGGCGAGGGCGGTCACGTTGAACTTCTTTGGGTCGCGTCCACGCTTGCGCAGGTGGATGGTGAAAATCTCCTCGCGCTCTTTCTGGCTGGGCAGGTCGATGAAGAAAATCTCGTCGAAGCGTCCTTTGCGCAGCAGCTCCGGGGGTAGTGCGCTCACATCGTTGGCGGTAGCCACCACGAATACCGGCGATTGCTTTTCCTGCAGCCAGGTGAGGAACGAGGCGAACACCCGGGCGGTGGTGCCGCCATCCGAAAAGCCAGAGGATTGCGAACCGGCGAAGCCTTTTTCCAGTTCGTCGATCCACAGCACGGCAGGCGCGACCGATTCGGCGGTGCGGATGGCGCGGCGCATGTTCTCTTCCGACGCACCCACCAGACCGGCAAAGATGCGTCCCACGTCCATCCGCAGCACAGGCAGCTTCCAGAGCGAGCCGATAGCCCGCGCTGCCAGACTCTTGCCGCATCCCTGCACGCCAATCAGCAGCACCCCTTTCGGAGCGGGCAAACCGAATCTTTGAGCCTCGTCGGTGAAGGCGCGAGTGCGCTTGCGAATCCAGTCCTTCAGCAAATCCAGACCGCCCACGTTCTCGAAGGCTTCCGTCGCGCGGTAGTACTCCAGAATGCCCGACTTGCGGATAATCTGTTCCTTCTCCCACAGCACCACTTCCACGTCCAGCCGCCGCTTTTGCACCAGCGAGCGGGCGAACACGTTCTCCGCCTCCATCAGGGTCAGCCCGGTAGCTGCCTTGAGCAACATCTCGCGCTGTTCGGGGGTGAGCGAGACATCCACGTTGGGATTGTCCTTCACCGATTCGATCACGCGGTCCAGCATCTCGCCAATCTCTTCGGCAGTGGGCAGAGGCACATCGATGACCGTAATCTCTTTTTCCAGTTCCGGCGGCAGCACCAGCACAGGCCCGAGAATGAAGATAGAGGTATACGTTCGACGCAGCGCAAGGCTCAGGTCACGCAGGCGTCGCTTCACCACGCTGTCGTTCAGCGCGGTATGAAAATCCTTGAGCAGCACCACTGAGTGCTGAGGCAGGCGCTCGATACTGAGAAGCACCTCTATCGGTCGCAGGGTTGTGGTGTCGGTTTGCCCCGGATGTTCTACCAGTCCTCTGGTGAGGCTCCAGGTGTACAGCCGCTTATTCAGCCGTGCGGTAACACTGCGCAGTTCCTCTTCCACGCGCTGTTCCTCGGAGGAGATGAGATACACAATCGGATAGCGTGCCCGGATCAATGTTTCCAGTTCTTGACGGAAAGAGTTGTTCATGCCTGCCCTCCTGTTGGCGCGGCGGTCCGCACGCTCGCTTCCGCAGGGGCTGTGTGCCGCGCCAGCGTGAAGAAAACAGCCGCTCCGATGAGCGATAGGGTCAGCAGTGTGCCGTATAAGGCGGGCAATCCCCAGCCATCGGCAATCAAGCCTGCCACAACGGGCATGGTTGCCGAAGCGAGTGACGCTGCCGCCATCAGCAAGCCCTGCCCGCTCGCCCGCAGGCGAGGTTCCACCCTGTCTGCGATGAATGCCATCGACACCGCTGTAATGATGCTGAAGGTCAGCCCGTGCATGGTCTGGGTGAGCAGTACGGGCACCGGCGCGCGAGAGAGCGCCAGCAGCAACAGGCGTATCGGCAGGGCGATGAAAGCGATTGCCAGCACGCGCGTGCGCCCGATGCGGTCGGATAGTTTTCCCATCGCAATCATGAAGGGCATCTCGAACAGCGCGCTGGTCATGTAGGCGAGGCTGATAAAAGACTTTGACGCCTGCATCCACTGCAGGTAGAGGCTGAGGTTGGCGGTGGCGGTCATCAGCGCACCCACGAAGCAGAAGTGCGCCACGATATGAAGCGCGATGTCACGCCGGCGTAACAGGTAGACCACCTCGTTCACCGTGAGGTGAGCGGACTCTTCCACCGCCTCGGGGTTTTCCGGAGCCAGCAGCACTACCAGCGCGGAGATCGCCAGCAACAGCGCCACGCTGCTGAACATCCGGGAGGGCTCCAGCAAGGGAGAGTTTTGCCAGAGCACCAGTGTCAGCAGCACCAGCAGATAACCAATCGTGCCAAACACGCGCAGTTGCCCGAACGACCCGGCAGTGCCCTGATGGCGGAAAAGGTCTACCACCAGCGCCATCATCACCGACTGGCTGGACATGATGCATCCGCCGAGCACCGCTGCCAGCAACAGCGCAAAACCGAAGGAGTAGACGTAGGGAAACAGCAAATACCCTGCTGCGCCCACCAGCATCGTGCCCACGATATACCGGCGACGACGGCGTGCCTGGTCCGACCGCCACCCAAGCAAAATGCTTGCTATCGCCCCTGTCAGCGAAAACACCGACAGCACCGCTCCCACCTGTCCATAGGAGAAGCCGCGCTCGCGCAAAAACACCGGAAAGAAGGGATGGGTGAACGCCACCGCCGCGAACAACAGAAAGTAATACCCCGCGATGCTAACCTTTGCCCGTAACAATACGACCTCCTCACGCAGCTATGATGCACCAAAAGGATACCACTTTTGCGATTTCTTGGCAAACGGTTGCCCTAGTGAGGACCTTCACAGATTCCTATAATAGGATAGTGAGTATACTCACGGTTCCCCTGTGAACCAGGATAAAGGAGGTTCGTAACCATGAGATTCTCGCTACGGCAGCACAGGGTTTCCCTCGCGTGGTGGGGTGTGTGCCTCGCGGCATTCGTCGTACTGTCCCTGGTGGGCTGCGGCGGCGGAGGAGCAGGAGGCGGCGGAAGCCTGCTGACCCTGAGCGGTGATGTGCTGATACCCGGCGGCACCACGCGGCAGGTGGGAGGTGGCACCCCGCTGGCGAATGCCACCGTCAAGGCTTACATCTGGCCCGACTTCGAGAATGCAATTGCGCAGGGCACCACCGATTCCAGCGGGCACTATGTGCTGACACTGCCGGAGACCGCTGCGGGCAAGGACATTGTGGTGGTCGCTACCAAACAGGTCGGCGACAAGGTGGTTCGGGTGGCAACGGTCAGTCCCGATGTGCCTGCGGAGGGAAGAAGCAACGTCAACCTGGACTATGTGACCACCTTCGCTTTCGAGGAGATAGCGCGCGTCCGCGAGCAGGAGGGGCTCAGCGACCTGTCTGCCGGAGGCGTGGCTACGGTCGTAAATCGTATCCGTGAGCAGCTGGGGTCGTGGGACGGCGACCTAGCCTCCGTGCTGTCCTCCCAGATTGGCGGCGGCTTGACCGACCCGGCACTGCATGACACTGTGCAAAACGTCATCCAGCAGCATAAAGGCGCGTTGAAAGGTTCCACCGGAGATGCCGATGTGGATCGGGCGCGGGGCATGATGCAGACCATGCGCGACATGATGGGCACGGTGGTTGGAAACGGGCGCATGGAAGACACCGCCATCGATACCGCGCTCAACCTGACTGAACGTGCGCTGGACGCTCAGCTGTCCGCTGCCGAAGCGTTTGGCGAGCGATTCGGCATCATGATGCGGATCATTGACCGCCTCTACGACCACGCCCCGGTGAGTATCGGCTGGTGCGCCACGCGCACGGGTACTACGAGTTGTATGAGCTGGAGTACGTCAGGGCAAGCGCGAACAACAGGACATGGAAGGTGACCTCTCAGGTGGAGGGGCCATCGAACGGGCTGGTGCTGACGGTCGTGGTGGACAACGCGGTGATGGAAGCCTTCCACTTTGACCCTGCGGCGGGCACGTTCCGGATTACCGCTACCGGGAGCGGTGTGAACTACAGCGCAACGCTGACGCCCACCATCAACGAAGCGAACCGCACGGCGCAGCTGACCGCTTCCATCAACCTGCAGGATAGCGCACTCAGCCAGCCCATCACCTTCAACGGCACGCTGCAGATGACGCTGGCGAGCGTGGAAATGACCAACGGCCCACGCGCGACAAGCGCTACCTTTAACGGCAGCTTCAGCTCGCAGTTCGGCAACGCACAGGTGAACAACCTGCGGGCAGAGTTCGACCCCGACTCCAGCGCGGAGGACTCTCTCAAGCGCATTCGTCTGGACAGCCTGCAGGCGCAAATCACCGCCAGACCGCTCTCGCTCAGCCTGCAGGGGGTGGATGTACCCTTCATGAAATTGCAGGGTGGAGGCACCTCGCCCGTGAGCATTACGGTGAATACCTTGCAGGTCACCGGTCGCGACGAGAACAGTAAGCAGATCAGTTTGACTATCTCACAGATCAACGGCACGTTCGTCGAGTACCGCGATCCAGTGAACGGCAAGGGCAGCGGCGTCATCAAGACGCTCAGCGGTAAGATGAACTTTGCCTCTGACAGGCTCTCTCTGAGCGGCGAGATCAGCGGCACATGGGATAACCCCGTGCCCTTTGAGCGCGTTTCCGGGGCGGGGCATCGCCTGTCTACTTACCCGCAGGGTACTATCCATATCAAAGGCAACATGACGCCCGCCATTGGCAAACCGGCGGCGGTGGATATTACGATTACCACTCGCCCCAAAGCCTCGCCGCCCAAAGCTACGGTCAGCGCGACATTCACCTACGGTGCGGAGAGTATGCAGGCGAACCTCGATATGCAGCTGGCAGAAAACGAAGTAGATGGGGTGTATCCCGCTGTGACCACCTTCACGATGACCCATTCTCCGTCGGGTATGAAAGTGGAAATCGCCGGCGAGTGGGATCAGGCTCCAGCCGGTACCATTAAGACCGCAAGCGGCACCAAGATAGCCGACCTTGGCGAAGCCCGTTTGCTGGGTATTCCCGACCTGGGGGACGCCGGCATCGTGAAGTACCGTGACGGCACTTTCGAGACACTGCAGTCGCTTATGCCGTAGCCGTGACAGCAGGGGAACACGCAGGCACGGGCGAACCGGACATCGTGATGAGGCGCAGGAGAAACAAGGTTCTCGCGAGCGGTTCGCTCGTGCTTTGCTGTGTGACGGCGGTCGCGTGGGCGGAGCCGCTCGTCCTGCCGCCTGTGTGGTCGACAGGGCATCAGGTGCAACAGCTGACTGTCCGCCCCACCAACGAACCTCGCCAGCTGGAAATAGGACACCTCGTGCAAGCCAGCACCAACGTGCAGCCGTTGCTGCGAAAGGCAGACGGCGAGTTTCTCTACACCGGTGACCAAGGCTACTATCGTTTTGCCGCGCTCAGCGAGCTTGGGCTCAGCCTGCCGCGCTGGAAACTCCGGTATGCTTTCGGTGTCGCGGACCGCTTTGAGGGCGACATGGGGGCTGTGCAGCTCTATCTGGGCGGCAGCAACCTGAGCCAGTTTCCCCTATCGGATACCGCAGTCTCCGCGACGATGAACCGCTCGGCGGTGAACCGCTGGACGCTGGAGCACGTGACACCCATCCATCGCGGTCAACAACAGGGCTGGCTTCTCGTAGCGGGAAGCCTGTATCTTACCAGACGGGTGCAGCAGGGCACTTTGAGCGGCCTCTGGCAGAACGCGCGGTTCGACGGCAACCTGTTGCTGGACACCACGCGCGGGCTGGAGCCTGTCGACACGCGCAGCGTGGGGGTAGGGTTCCATCTGGCGCTGGGTGTGCCGCTGTCGGAGGAGTGGTGCTTTGCCTTCTGGGGCGAGAACCTGCTGGGGCACGTGCGGCAGCGCAAGATGCAGCGCATCACCGCGCGGGTGCTGACCAACACGGTTGTTCCCGACGCTGACGGCTTCCTGCACGCCGCACCGTTGCTGTCAGGGCGAATAGACTATCCCTCGCGCGAGCTCTCCCTGCGGCGGCGGGTGACGCTGGGGCTGGCACGTCGCGGCGACGCGGGCGCGTGGCTTCTGCTTGCCGCACAGGATGCGGGATGGGAGTATACGCTGGGCTACGCCTCCGAAAGATACTGGTTTCTGCTTACCCTGCCGCGTCGAGAGTGGCAGGTGGCTTACCGCAGCGGGCAGTGGGATCTGGTGCTCGGGCTTTCGGAGATAGACCCTGCACGTGCCAGGCATGGTTCCGCGCAGATGCGGTGGGCGATGCCCGTGGGGCGGTGAGGAGTTTACGGCCCGGCAGGAGCCTCGCTTTTCTACGAGGCACCTGATGGGATTTGCCCGACACTTCGCACTGTCAACGTTCACCGATAGCGATTCGAAAGCCAGAGGGCGACTCGCCGACGCATTCGCACAGGTAGGCTAAGGCAGCTAACGTCTCTGCGGAACTTACGCTCATCTCTACATACAAGCGCCTGCCTGCGATGCTTATTGCATATGGGCTAATCATCGGTGTACGCCCGTGCTCCGGTTTTTCGTGATACAGACACCGCTTACTGCCTTTGGTGTGCGGCTGTGGCGGTGGCGGCAGCCGGTCGCCGAACCACTGCAACACGGCTATGGTCAATTCCTTCCATGTGGAAACCCGTTCCTCGCGACCATCCGGGAATTGAACGAGAGCAGGCTTTTTGCCCATCGCCAGCTCCCTCGCGTTTCGTGCCAGTTCATCTAGCGGATACCATCGCAGGTCAGGTCCATTGCCGCACCCGATCAGTTTGTGAAAAAACTGTACTACTTCCTGAACGGTGTATTCCACTTTCGTGCGCTGCCCTAACTGTTGGGCTATCGTGTGGACCATCGGGCTGTTTTCGTCACATAGTTGCGCTCTCATCTCCCGCTCCATGCGCAGCCGACGGGCGACGCGTTCGGTCTCGTCAGACTGCACGGCATCTTTGCGCAGGGCGCACAGCAGGTTCGCCAGTACCTCTGGTTCATCCAGCCCCGCCTGCGCCATCAGCCGTTCCTGCACCGTGCCGAAGATGCTGGCGTCATACAGCCGCCATTCCTGCCCGTTAGTCAGCACCGCCCAGCGGATGTGATTCGTGTTGGCGTAGGAGGTGAGCTGGTTGGCATCCGCGTCCGACAGGGTGTGGTTCCAGGCTTTCGCCTCGACCAGCCACTGGTGGGGGCTGTAAGGCAACACGCGGTAATCGGGTTTGTTGCCGGTGGCGTCGGTGCCCTCGGCAATCCAGTCGAAACGGCTGTATCCCGCCGCTTCCAGCAGCGGCTCGATAACCCAGATGCAGGTGGTGCGCTCATTTGGCGGCGTCTTTTCCCCCAGCGTTTTTTTCAGTTGAGCAATGCTTGCCAGTATCTGTTGCCGGCACTTGTCGTCGGGCACTAGTGATTCACCTCCAGAACCTTTTTCGTGATACGGTTTGGGCATTCCTCTACAGATATGTGGTGCCCAAAGTAGGAGTTACGCAGTTGCGATGGTCACGCAGCGCGTCGTGCCAGTTCAGTAATTGCAGAGACGCCTTTCTGTCATGCTGAACGCAAGTGAAGCATCTCAGCCCGTTAGAAGAGATTCTTCGCTCAGCTCACAATGACAGATGATGTCGCTCGTTCTCGCGAACCGATGAACAGCCTCTCAGCTGCGTAACCGCCTACCAGAGGTATACTGCCTCATATTGTGCTAAAATCTGAGGGGACGACGAATGCGGGAGGTTACAGGTCGAACGGTCATGATTACCATAGTCGGTCTGGGGGCAGGTGACCCCGCTGCTTTGTCTGCGCGGGCATGGGAAGCATTGCGTTCGGGGCAGCCGGTGTGGCTGCGCACGGCGATACATCCGACGGTGGATGCCCTGCGCGAGGCGGGAATTGCCTTTCAATCGTTTGACGCGCTGTACGAGCGGGCAGAGAGTTTCGACGCCCTCTATGCGCAGATGGTGGAAGAGCTGTTGACGCAGGCGCAGAAGGGGGACATCGTGTATGCGGTGCCGGGGCATCCGCTGGTGGCAGAGGAGAGCGTGCGCCTGCTGCTGGAGCGCGCCCGCGCGCAGGGCGTTGCCGTGCAGGTGGTCGGCAGCAGCAGCTTTCTGGAGCCGACGCTGGAAGCGCTGGGATTGTGCCTTACCGACGGCGTTCAGCTCATCGATGCTCTGAGCGCGACGCGCTTCGTGCCCGACCAGTGGATGCACGTGCTGTATTATCAGGTGTACGACCGTTTTGTGGCATCTGATTTGAAGCTGCTGCTGATGCGCTACTATCCCGAAGACCACCCGGTCGACGTCGTACGCGCAGCAGGTGTGAAAGGGCAGCAGCGGGTGGAGACGATACCTCTTTATCAGCTGGACCGCGTGCCGGTAGACCACCTGACTAGCGTGCATGTGCCACCCCTTGCCCCCGACAGCCGACGCGATTTCGCCGGGCTGGTGCATGTGGTGGCGCGCTTGCGCGGACCCGGAGGGTGCCCCTGGGACCGTGAGCAGACGCACGAGACGCTGCGTCCCTACCTGCTGGAGGAAGCATACGAGGTGCTGGACGCCATCAACACGGGCGACGATGCCAAGCTGTGCGAGGAGCTGGGCGACGTGCTGCTACAGGTGGTGCTGCACGCGCAGCTGGCGCAGGAGGAGAGCCGTTTCGATATTCAGGACGTGGTTTCGTCGCAGTGTGAGAAGCTGGTGCGCCGGCATCCGCACGTGTTTGGCGAGGTGCAGGTGGCGGACAGCGACGAGGTCTTGCGCAACTGGGAGCGCATCAAAGCAGAGGAGAACCGCCATGCGCCGAAGCAGTCGGTGATGGATGGGGTGATTCCGTCACTGCCCGCGCTGGTGTTCGCGATGGAGGTCTCGAAGCGGGCGGTGAAGGTGGGCTTCGAGTGGCCCGACCTGAACGGTGTGCTGGACAAGTTTCGGGAGGAGCAGGAGGAGCTGGCGGAAGCCATTGCGCAGGGAGACAGGTCGCGCATCGAGGCGGAAATCGGCGATTTACTGTTCACGCTGGTGAACATCGCGCGGCATCTGAAGGTAGATGCGGAGCAGGCGTTACACGCGATGGTGCGGCGGTTTATCGGGCGGTTCCAGCAGATGGAGGCGATGGCGCGCGAGCAGGGCAAGCCGCTGGAGCAGCTGAGTTTGGAGGAATGGGACGCCCTGTGGGAAGCCGCCAAGCGCAACTCGCAAGAAGGGAAGTAACCTGCGAGGGTGCCGAAGCGTCCAAAGGGTACTCGGTAGCGCACAGGAGGTCTGCGATGAGGCGTCTGGTGTGGCTGAGTCTCATGGTTCTGGCAGTTGCGTTGTCCGCGGGAGCGCAGAAGCCTGTTCGTCTGCAGCAGGCGGTGCAGTGGCAGGTTGTGCCCGAGCAACGTGTGGTAGAGGTGGGTAATCCGGTGGTGTTCATTCTGGAGGTGCGCAACGTGAGCGGCGCGCCGCTGGAGCTGCGCTTCTCGTCCGGCAAGCAGTTTGACGTGCTGGTCTACAAGCAGGGCGAGTGGAGCGAGCGGTGGCAGTGGAGCCGGGGCAAGGCGTTCACGATGGCATTTTCTTCCCTGCGGTTGAACTTCGGCGAGGTCAGGCGGTTTCGGGTGGAGTGGAACCAGAAAGACAACGACGGCAGGCAGGTACCTCCGGGCGAGTACCGCGTGGAGGCGATACTGCTGCTGGCAGCTCCGCAAGGACGTCGCGAGGAGATAAAGGCTTCCGCGTCCTTCACCATCCGCACGCCGCGTCGTTATGGTAACCTGCGCATCCGCGACATCATCCGGAATCCCGAACGCTGGGCAGGAGAGCAGGTATTTTTGGTGGGACGGAACGAGGGATGGACGCCGGACCCGAACTGCCCGATGTGTGCAGGCGGTCCGCCGGTAACCCGCAGCGACTGGGTCTTGCGCGACGATACAGGGTGCATCTATGTGACCGGCGCTTGGGCACCTGCAAGCACGCGGGGACAAACAGTGTTTGTGGATGGCGCACTACGACGTACCCGAGATGGGCGGATGTACGTAGCGGCGAAGCAGGTATTACCTGCCTCGCATCGTTAGTACGGTATTCGACGCTTCTCTCGTGCCGCGACCACCTCGTGAGAAAAAAGGTATGAAGACATTCGGCTCACCTTGCGTTTCGCCGTTCATGGGGCGGTCGCGGCGGAGGGGAGCCCTCCCAAAGAGCCGCGACTTCTATTTCTTGCCTCGATGTCTCCTCAGCACATACAGGGCGACCGGCGCGGCTCCGGATGCGAACAATACCAGAGTACTTGCGTCCGGGACGGCTGGCGAGCTCTGAGTCACCACATTACCTGGCTGGCGGTTCGGGGTGTTATCTCGCCTGCCGAGCGATTGTGCATCTGCCGCTCGCCAGACCATCAGCAACCCTGCCGCCGCCGCGAGCAAAAGCCACTTTTTCATTGCGAACCCTCTCCTCTCTTACTCCTGTCCGACATCTGCTGATATTCTACAACGCAAGTTGCGTGCCGTTCAAGGGGTTTTGCACGGTTTTGTAAGAAAAAAACATCAGTTTTTTTGCCACTTTTGCTATAAGCACCACGAAATACGCTGGTTCACCACCTTCTATGGTATATCACCCATTCCAGCAACATCACCGCGAGGAGCACTCCTGCCAGCCAGTGCCACCACTCTCGCCGTGCCAGAACCTTCCTGACGCCGGCAGATGTGCCGGTTGACGCGGGAGTACCGTACTGATTCACTGCCAGATCGGTCTCTTCGCGCTGTGCGAGATTCACGGCGAACAGATAGCCTGTCTCCGGGCATCGATAAATACCGGTTTGCACGGTGTCCTCAAAGGGAGCGGTTCCATCCTGCACGCTCATTTCCTTCGTTTTGCCGCTGGGCAGGCGCACTGCTATCCTGTCAAGGTCGCCCGGCACGGGGATAACTGCCAGACCGCCTGCCGGTATCAATCCACGTTCTGCCCCCTCCGACGGCGCAGTTAACCAGCGCAGGGCGTTCAGCATCATCACCGGAAACGCCACGCGCAACGGCAGGTCTGTCGCCCCCACGTCGAAAGTGATGAGCATCCAGCGTTTGTCTGGCTTGGATACGGACACCATCACAGCCCCTTCGCTGACTTCGGCTAAGGTTGCCGTGCCCGCCTGAGGCACAACGGGGGTGACTTTGCTCAGCCGTACCGAAGCGAGGTCGACGTAGCGCATCACAGGATGGGTGTGATTCCAGTCCACCACCACACTGTTCTCTATAGCCTGAAGAGGGACAACAGGGAACCATCGCGGGATGACCCCGACGATTACAGCATGACCAGAAGGAGGGGAGGCGGGCTCTATATTGTCGTAGACCACCACGTCAAATTGGGCGGATGCCTCGGCAGTCGGCGGCGATGTTGTTCTCTGTACGGTGGTGCGAGCATCTAACTGCAGGGCGGTTTCCAGAAAGAGATTACCTTTGCTCACCAGCAATACCTTTAGCGGGCGCACCGGGTGCAGTACGGCGTAAGCGGCGTTGTCGCAGGCGAGGGCGTCGCGTGTGTCCAGCCGAACGCGCAACTCCTCCGGTTGGTCGGCTGGTATCAGCTGGCGGAACAACACGGGAACTTCCGATTTGGCGGGCACTACCACCTCCTGAGCATCTGTCAGATTATCGCCGCGCCAGAGCTCCACCGTGTAACGCTTTTCCCTATTGCTATTATGACGCACCGCCACAAAGAGGTCAAACCGCGCGGGAGCGTCGTGGTCTTCGCGCAGGTCTACCGCCACGATACCTGCGTTCTCCGCACGAGTGCCCACCATATGGTACTGAAGTCGCGCTCTTCCTGTGTCGATATCCCGCGGTTCGGGAAAGCCTCCGTCGGTGAACACTTCAATCGTTGGGGCAGCGAAGGGCGCGAGGATTGCCGAGGCGAGCGCCACCGCTTCTGCCATGTTCACGCCGGTTTCAGCGGGCAGGGCGTTTTTCAGGGCACGCAGCAACTCCGAACGGTTATACGTCAGTCCGCAAAGCACGCGAGGGCGTGCCCCCGCCAGCACGATGGCTGCCTGGTCACCCTGCGGCATTTTCTGGATATACTCTCGCGCCAGAGCCTTTGCCTGTTCGAAACGATTGGGCGCCACGTCGGTTGCCAGCATACTTGCGCTTCCGTCTAGCACCAGCACATGCGCCTCGCCAGAGTAGACCCATGCGCGGGTGTAAGGCTGTGCCACCCCCAGTACCAGTAACAGCGCAGCCAGCAGCTGCACCAGCAACAGCCAGTGCTTGCGCAGCCGTTGCCACGGCACGTTCGCCTGAAAGTCCTGCAATACCTGCGTCCAGAGCAGAACGGCGGGAACCTCCACGCGACGGCGACGCAGGCGCAGGATGTAGAGCGCGACAATCGCGCCGCCAATGGGCAAAAACCATAGCAGGTTCCACGCGGCAAGGAATCTCATGCCAGCACCCCCCTTGTTCGCATCTCCCGCAGCACGAACTGCTCCAGCGGTTGCGAGGTATCCGCCAGCAGGTAGTTGCCGCCGAAGTGTCCGCACAGGGCGGAGGCGTCATTAAAGAGCTGGTGCAGGGCACGCTGGTACAGGTTCAGGGCGTGAGCGGAAAGGCTGACCTCGCGCGCCTCGCCTGTCTCGCTATCCACCAGCAGCAGGTCACCCATCAGGTCGGGATGTAATTCCTGTGGAGTGAGGGTATGGATGAGGGTGAGTTCGTGGCGACGGGAAAGGAGTTGGCGCAGGGCGCCCTGCCAGTGTTCATCCATCAGGTCGGTCAGCAGGTATACCGCCCCGCGGTGTTTCCAGCTGTTGACCACCTGCCGCGCTGCTTCGGCGAGTGCAGTGCTTCGCGCATCGGGTGGGTTGCCCAGAAAGCGCAGCAAAGGAATCAGAGACTGCCTGCCGCGCACCGGGCGCATCCAGAACACACTGCCGTCGGCTATCAGCCCCGCACCCACGCGGTGAAAGCGGCTCAGCGCGATGTAGCCAAGAGCTGCAGCCACCTGCAGAGCAAACAGCAGTTTCGTGGGTTGTCCGAACTGCATGGAGCGGCTGCAGTCCACCAGCAGCAAGACGTAGATATCTTCCTCCTCCACGTATTGCTTCAGATAGAGGCGTTCTAACCTGCCGTAGGCTTTCCAGTCCACGTAGCGCAGGTCGTCTCCGGGCGAATACTCGCGGAAATCGGCGAACTCCACACTGTAACCACGTTTGGGCGAACGATGTTCTCCCTTCCACTGACCCGGCAGTGGCCGCCGGACCAGCAGTTGCAAACGCTGGAGGCGTAGCAGAAACGACGCCTCCAGCAAAGGGTTTTCGGATACGGGGGTCATTTGCGTTTGGCAAGAGCCTTTTTCACCGTGGCTTCAAATTCAGCGAAGGTGTGGTCGCCCAGCATTCTGGCAAACGGTTTGCCGTTACGGTCGTACACTATCGTGTACGGGATTGCCCCGCGCCAATCGCGGTCCACCGCATTGATGAACTTCTCGGAATCGCCCGGTTTCTTGATAAACGCGGGCATTTTCGCTTTCTGCTGCTGCAGGAACTGCGCCACCTTCGCCTCGTCCGCCACATCATCCACCGAGATGACGAGGACATCCACGCCGCGGTTGCGGTAGGTGTTATACAGCTTAACCAGCGCAGGGAACTCAGCGCGGCAGGGCGCACACCATGTTGCCCACAGGTTGACGACCACCACCTTGCCTTTGCGTTTCGCCAGCTCCTTTTTGAAACCGTCGCCGTCTACCTGCGGTACTTTTGCCGCTGCCTGTGCCAGCAGCGCGATGCTCAACAGTACGACGACCGAGCCGAACCGATGTGCGAACACCCTCTCTTACCTCACTCTCTTAATCGTGCATCCGAAGGCTTTGGTTTCCGCGCGAGGCGGGTTCTTTCCTGCCAGCAGCGCGTCCAGGGTATCTCGCAGGTCATGAGAGGTGATGTTTGCCGGGTTCTGGCTGTCGTCGATCCGCCCGTGATAGCGCAGAACGCCATTCGCATCCATGACGAAGATTTCAGGGGTGAACTGCGCGTTGAAGCGGTCGGCAATTTTGTTACCCTCGTCTTTCAGGACAGGGAAGGGGAAGCCATTTTGCTTGGCATGTTCCGCCACTTCTGGGGTCGGCTCGATGACGTTGGAGTTGATGCCGACGAATCGAACGCCCTTTGCCATGTATTCCTGTGCGATGGTACGCATACGCTCATTGTAGGCGTTGGAGATGGGGCATCGGGTGGCGATGAACATGACCACCGTTGCCTTCTGCTTGCGGTCGCCGTATACCGATTCCATCTTGCCGTTATCCGCTCGGGGAAGCTGGAAGTCAGGCACCAGCTGTCCCAGCTGGGCCTTCCAGTTGGCAGAGGCTTGCGCGGAGGGTTGTTGCTTGAGCATCGCCAGCACCTGCTCGCCATGTGCATTGACGTTCACATTGGTAATGACGCTGGCGATTTGTCCCTTCGGATTGATGATGAACGTCACGCGCTGGGCAATCCCCGCCGGGGCGAGCACGCCGTATTGACGTGCAACCTTCCCACCGACATCTGCCAGCAGGGGGAACTGCAGACCTTCTCTGTCGCAAAACTCACGCTTGGACTTCACGTCCTGCGCGCTGATACCGAAAACCTGCACGCCCATCTCTTTGAACTGAGGCAGCGATGCGTTCAGCGAGCGCATCTCCATCGTGCAGCCGGGCGTCATATCTGCGGGATAAAAGGCGAGCACTACCGTCTTACCGCGGTACGCGGAAAGCCGATGCCGTTTACCATCTTGATCCGGTAAAGTAAAGTCGGGTGCAGAGCGTCCCTGAGGCAATGGGTCTGCAAACAGGTTGCCGGTGAACCACAACGCTCCAGTGAAGATGCCCGTCAGCACCAGAACAACTGCCACTGCCTTCTGCCAGCGATGCATAAAACCTCCTCCTTTCACTTCGTGTGTTTTGTTTTTCATACGGCGAGCGAGGATAAACAGGTTCCACCCCAAAACCGCAGGATAAAAAAGCGGCTGCTCTGTCGGCAGCCGCTCGGCGAGGAAGAGCAGGTTAATCTTCCTCCAGTCCCACGTCGCCTCTTCTGCCTCCCAGTCCGCCCATCGTTCCTGCTCCACCGGAGGGTGCCGCGGAGGGACCACTCATCATGGGGCCCGGCGGGCGATAGGCTCCAGAGGTGGGAGCACCAACACCCGGAGGGATACCGGGCGGCATTCCCGGCGGAGCACCGTATCCTCCGTAGGGACCGGTTGGCGCACCATAGGGCATGCCACCACCGGGGCCAGCTCCATAGGGGGCTCCGCCATACGATGGCGCGCCGCCCATTCCGCCCGTACCGGCAGAGGTACTGGCATAGGAAGGCGATACCGGTTGAGGCATCCGGTTATTGCCGATAACGATGAACACCACCACCAGCACGATGCCCAGCGCGATGGTGCCCAGGGTAATGGGGTCGAGCTCAAACCCCTTTCTGGAACTTCGCATCGGGAGACCTCCCTTTCTGGTCGACGGTCGTACCGTACTTCTATTAGCATGTTATCTTGGGGGAAGGCTGTTTGTCAAGGGGTGCTCCGTACGGAGCACCCCTTTGTTCGCTTAATCGTCGCCAATCAAACCGAAGTTGCGCACGAGGATGCCGAAGTCAAAGAGGGTGACCTCCTCATCTCCGTCCAGATCGGCATTGGCGTTCCAGTTGCTGTCGCCCGGCAGACTGCCAAACGCCGCGACCAGCTCGCCGAAATCAAACAGCGTTACTTCGTTATCGCCATCCACGTCGCCGTTGATCAGGCTGAAGTTCACCGTCACATCGCCCCGGATAGCGATTCGTTGTCGGGTTTGTCTCAGCCAGTGCGAGGCTTTGGCAGCGAGGTCGTACGTTCCCTCCAGCGTGGTGCCGAAGGCGTACAGGTTGCCGTCGAGCAGCACAATGTGCGTTTCCACCGGTGTGGTGCTGCCTGGTTCGCGGATTTCAATGGTGACCGAGGTATCGGTCGGGTCTGCGATGTAATCCTGCAGATACACACGCCCGCTGACCACGTGAATGGTTGGAGCAACGTGGAGTGTGCCGGTGCCCTTGCTGGGATTCAGGGGATCGTCCCCGGCGAACTCTACCAGAATCTGGTGCGCCCCGATGGAGGCATCGTTGGGGATGGTGTAAGCCACGCTGGCAACACCGCCGATATTGGTCAGCGCATTGCCGACAACGATACCGTCCACCTTGAATCTAAGCATGCGGTTAATGATCAGCGCACCATCGTGCTTGCGCGTCAGTTTCGCGGTCAGGGTAACGGTTTCGCCTCGCCTGCCGGATACGTTCGAGACAGAGACGACGGTATCGGCGTAGCGGCGGAAGGTGGCTGTGTCTGAGCTGGGATGGTACGTGCTGTCTCCGGCAAACGATGCGCTCATCGGCACGTCACCCAGTATACCGGCGGTCACCGTCCACGTCCGCTTGGCAACGCCGGAGGCGTCGGTAGTCGCAGAGCCAACAGACGAGCCTTCCACGCTGAAGCTCACCGTCTTGCTGGACAACACGGCGTTGTCCGAGACGCGACGCAGTGTTGCCTGCAGAGTTGCCGTTTGTCCGATAGTGCCGGAAGCGTTCTGCAGGTCGAGATAGGTGGTGTATTTGGTGGCTACGGTGTACTGGGGACTGTAGCCCCATGTGCCTGCTACGTCACGCGCAGCAAACTGGATTTTGTTCAGCGTTGCGTTCTGCTGGTTGAAGGGCACGTTGGTAGCGGTGAGGGTCTGGAAAGCGGGGGTGCCATCTGAACCGGTGAGGGTTCCCAGCTGCCAGGTGCTCCACGTGCTGCCGCCATCTTTCGAATAGCGGTAATAGGCTCCAGCGGAGATGCTCAGCCCTGACAGCAAGTCGCGTACCTGCACAGTGCAGGTTGGCGTCAGTCCTGTGCTGCCCACGCTGGTCACAGTGAAGTTCTGCCAGTCCTGCGGGGCGGTGAGGTCGATCTTCACCGTTTTCCAGCCGCTGTCGCTGGAGTTGCCCGCACGGTCGTAGGCGCGGAAATAGACCTGATTTTGCCCGGTGCTGCCTTCCTGATTGAACGGCACGTCCGTTGCGGTGATGCGCTCGAGCGCGGTGGAGCCGTTGGCGGCACTGGTGGTGCACGCGAACGGTCCCCGCGTCCCTGTGGCAGCAGTCCAGTACCAGTAGTACAGTTCGCTGGTGTTCAGCCCTGACAGGGCGTCCTGTACCTGGATAGAGCAGTTCGGCGTCGGGTCGTTCGTCCAGTCTGGTAGAAAGCCCTGCCAGTTGGTGGGGTTGGTACCGTCCACAATCACCGTGCGGGTGA
This sequence comes from Bacillota bacterium, assembly GCA_023511455.1. Lineage (NCBI taxonomy): Bacteria > Bacillati > Bacillota > Bacillota bacterium. Next base: position 105,225 of record JAIMBJ010000004.1, on the reverse strand, counting down.
CGGAGGCGGTGCCGCCGTTGATGGACTGGATGTCGTAACGGATGCTTTTGGAGCCCTCGGTGGTTCCCTTCAGGCTCCAAACCAGCCGTCGCCAGTAGCCGGCAGGGATGTTGCCCTGATTCATGCTCTCCCTGCTCGCAAAATACACGCTTTCTTCTGCACCGTCCGGGGCGTAGCGCACGTAGGTCAGCCCGTTCAGCACTACACCGGAGGTTAAAAGGTTGATGTCGCCCAGCACTCCGGAGGCGACATAAGAATCCGCGCGTGCCGAGCCGGTCACCTCGAAGTTCACGTTGGGTTTCACCGCCACCGGTGCGGTGAATGTGATGGTGACGTTCGGGGTGACATCGCCGTAAAAGGCGCGCGCCGTCACTGCCCACGCCTGCGTGGAACCCTCGTTCTGGTTATAGGTGTACACCTTGATGCGATAGTTCCCCGCGGTGGCGTTCGCGACATTGATGACCTCTATGTTGTCTCTGGAAGAGACAGACCACCACTCGCCGCTGGCTCCACTAGTGAAAGGCTCTTTGTCCAGGTAGAGGTCCAGGTCGTTCTTGAGCGCAACGCTACCACCAGACGGGGCAGGCGCATCCGGGTACACCAGCACGATGCGCAACAGGGCAGCGTTTTGAGACAGGTTGAAATCGATGGTTTTCAGGCTTCCCGTGCCTCCATTGCTGTCCCACCAGGTGGACCACCAACCGTCTATGTTGTAATGCGACAGCATGCCATCTACCTTGCCTCGTCCCTGAGCCGTGGCGGCGTGCCCCAGGTTAATGGCATTGACGAGGATGGTGGACTTGGTTGCCCAGGCAGGGGTGTTGTAGTGCCCAATGAAGCCTGCTACCAGTCCCGCGACGTGGGGCGCTGCCATGGAGGTGCCGCTCCAGCCGTAGGCGTAGTCGGTATCACTGTCCTTACCGCACGAGTCTATCGAGATGCCCGGAGCGACCACGTCCGGTTTTACACGACCATCTCCGGTGGGTCCGCGTGAGGAAGTGGAGCGCATCTGGTCTAAGGTTCCCACACCATCGTCGTAGATGGAACCTACGGTGAACGCGCCCTTCGCCACGCCCGGCGAGCCAACGGTGCCCTCATTGGGACCCGCGTTGCCCGCAGCTATCACCGGCACGATGTTCTGCCGGAACATCTCATCCACCTTGCGGGAATTGGTGTCCGTGCCGACGAGATAGCTGCCGTCTGCGCCGCCGCTGAAGTTGAACACCTGCCGTCTGTAGCGGGTCTCTCTGCCCTGCATGTCCAGCAAGCCCTGATAAATCGAGTCACCCTGTGAATATCCATCCGAGCGGAACACCTTGCTGAAGATAAAGTCCCAGCCGTCGACGTTGGTATCACGCAATCCGGATGCCGTGCCCCGATAGCGGAACTGTGCTCGTCCCTCACCCATGAAGGTACCGGAGACGTGTGTGCCGTGTCCATGCAGGTCCTCCCACCAGCTGCCCTCATCGGTGCGATTGTAACCCGCAGTGCCTCCAAGGATATTGGCGAAATCCCAGTGCGAGATGCGCACGCCAGTGTCCATCACGCCCACCTTGATAGGGCGGCCGCCCTCGGGGCGTCCGTCATGCTGGTAATGCCACAAGAGGTCGGCATCAATGGATGCCTGCGACTCGGTGTGCATGACGTGCGACGGGCGTATCGGCTCCACGAACAGCACCGCATCCATATCCAGCAGGCGGTTGACGGTAGCGGCGTCCGCAACGACGGCAAGCACGCTCAGTGACGAATCCCACACGCCGGTTTGCGTCACCATGCTGGAGATGACGTCACGTGCTGCTTCATCGGGGGCGAACAGGTTCACGTAGAGCCAGATGCGCTCGCCGCTCTGGTCACCCATAAAGTACAGCAGTTCCGGATCCAGTTTCTGCACCGGATTGGGCTGACCGACCCAGCGCACCTGCGGATGCGCCGCCACGGTGTTCAGCGCGTCTACCGGAATGCGCGCCTGGTAGGCGCGATACGGATAGAACCCATACAGCTCCACCCCGCGCTCCTCCAGCCGCGCCTGCAGTGCGTCGTCCAGCCTGTTGTTGAGCAGGATAAGCGCATACACGGCGGGTTTTGCGCTGGAGCCAAGCGCGGAGAGTTGCGCGGAGCGTTGCTGCGCCAGTCTCACCAGAGCGGGCTGCAGTTTCTCGCCCTCGGGGGGCACATACTCTCCGCTCAAAAACGCCAGTGCGACCTTCTCGCCTTTGGTGCCGAAAGGCAAAGGAAAGCAACCGGCGTCCACCACGCCCTCATTGCCCAGCGCCAGCCCTCCCCGCAGGTACGCCTGACCGACGGGACGGTTAGAGTTGGCTTTCTCGGGGCGGGTGTGTGCCACCGAGGTCTCGTACTGAAGAGGGGGTTGTGTTCCGGGCGCGGCGAGGAGCATATCCAGCGGGCTGCCCGGAAGGAGACAGGAGAACGCTCCCGTGTCCAGATTCGGCTTCCTCGCCTGCTGTGCCAGCAGCGACGGTGACACGCCGAAGAGCAGCAGACTCGCCAACCAAACCGCAGGCAGAAGCCAGTTGCGGTTGTTCTTCATTGAAATTACCTCCCTGTTTTCGGGGCGTCGCTTGCAACTCACCCCGGCACCAGGGGTCAGTATACAGGTCCCTGCCCCCTTGCATCCCGGCATATTCTCCAGGTGGAAACAACTATGCCACTTACTATATATGCATAATCCGTGCCAAAACAGAGGTTTTGCTAAGGCTTCGTGTAAAATTTCACGAAATTTTTGTATAAAAAAGATAGAGGCTTAAAAGATTACCTGAAAATAACATTTTATGTGATAAAGATGACAGTAGACTTCGTGAGGTACGGAAAGGATTCAAGTCGATTTTGGCGAACCACCGGAGTGAAGTGCAGGACAGGGGATAGTCCATGCTAATCTACGTGTGCTTTTCTACCCGGGCGAGTGGCAGTGTGAGATTAAAAAGCTGCCGCCGGGTTTCAAACTGCTGGCATCGACGCCGGAATGCCGGATTCAGGCCATGCGGCATCGGCGTCGCCCAATCGTGAGCGTGCAGTTCCATCCGGAGCAGTATACCGACAGATTTCCGGATGGTAAGCGTATCCTGGAAAACTTCTTCCGAGAAGTGCTGACAGCCCGTTGAGGAGGTGATGTATGCCTGCCATGCAACACAGGGCACTCGTGGGTGCCATCCGATGGGACGCCTGGCATGGTGAACTCAGCGAGGTCGGTAAGTCGGTGGAAAAGACCCTATCTCCTCCGCAGTACCGCTTTCGTTTGCCGTGGTTTGCGCGGGTGCGGAGGGATGGTACCATCCGCATCCGTGGAGACCTTCCAGGCGTGTTGGAACAGGAGATTGTCTACGCGCGCAGGGCTGGACTGGACTACTGGGCGTTTGTCACATATCCGGAAGACCATCCGCTTTCTCTTCCCCTGCGCCGTTTCGTGGACATGACTCCCAAACACGGGTTGCGCTTTTGCAACATCGTGGAGTGGGAGCGTTTTGGCGGACCGGATGAGTATCACCGTATGGTGCGTCGGCTGGTCGGTTATTTTGCCCGACCGCATTACCAGCGCGTGCTGGACAACCGTCCGCTCGTCTATCTGCTGGCGCATGAGAGCCGGTGGGTGTTACAACAGTGGCGAAGCATCGATGCCTTTCAGCGCACCATAGATTCTCTCCGCTCCGTCTCGGTGCGCACCGGAGCAGGCAATCCCTATATCGCGGTGATGTATTTTTCCCCCCACGAGACGGAGCGGATACGTCGTGCGATAGGCGCGGATGCCATCTCTGCATACGCGCTACCCGGCGGCACGCGGGAAGGCGCGCCCTTTGAACTGGCTCTGAAAGAGATGCACCAACTGTGGCAGCAGATGGTAGAGGTCGGTCAGGCAATACCGCTGGTGTCCTGGGGATGGGACCCGCGACCGCGCGTGGATACCCCGGTTCCCTGGTACCAGCCGGGTCCTGAGCACTACAAAACGTTCACCCCCGAGCAATGCGCGCTCGCTTTGAAGGAGGCTCTGGACTTCGTGCGCGCTCATCGCGACCGCTGCGAGGCGGATACGCTTATCGCCTATGCTTGGAACGAGCACGATGAGGGAGGCTGGTTGTGCCCGACACTGGGCGCGAACGGAAAACCAGACACGCGGCGTATAGAGGCGGTAGGCAGGCTGTTGCGCGGAAACTGAACGGACGCGGCAGGGAAACGCCGTGCCTCTGCCCAAATGGCAAGCACAGGAGGGATGCACAGTATGGCACGTGAGGCTTTACAACGCTGGATAGAAGAACACACCGACGAGATGGTCGTCGATTTGCGCGCGCTGTTGCAGTGCGAAAGCGTCAAAAGCGAGCCGCTGCCGATGGCGCCTTTTGGGCTGGGCGTTCGTGCGGCATTCGATACCCTGCTGGAGCTGGGCGGGCGTTACGGCTTTCGAGTAAAGGACTACAATGGATACGCACTGCATCTGGAAATCGGCGAAGGGGACGAGATTGTCGGCACACTCAGCCATGTGGATGTGGTGCCGCCGGGCAACGGCTGGAGCGTTCCACCCTTTGAGGGGGTGCTGCGCGACGGATATATCTATGCACGCGGAGCGCAGGACGACAAGGGTCCCACCATCGCGGTGCTTTACGCGGCGCGAGCCATCCGGGAACTGGGCTTGCCGGTGCGCCGACGCATCCGCCTGATTGTGGGCGGAGATGAGGAAAGCGGCTGGGAGTGCATGAGATACTATTTCCAGCATGAACCGGAGCGACCGTGCTGCGGCTTTACGCCGGATGGCGGCTGGCCGCTCATCTACGCCGAAAAGGGTATTGTGAATCTGCAGATAGAAAAGAGCGCGTCTCCCGCAGAACAGCTGCCACGCATCGTCTGGGCGCGCGGCGGTGAGCGTCCAAATATGGTCCCTGACCGGGCGGAAGCCTTTCTGGAAGCGAAAGGCGAACAGATCGACGCCATCCAGTGCGCGCTGGCAGGCATCGAGGACATCGTAACCACCTCGGAGGACAGGGGGGTGCTGGTGGTGGCGCGGGGCAAATCGGCGCACGGCAGCTCTCCCAATGAGGGCGTGAACGCCGTGACGAAACTGCTCAGCGCGCTGGAGCTGCTGGGGTTGCCTGAAAACCGCCACTGGCTGAGCACCCTGCGCGAGTGGGCACAGAGCACCGACGGCGCCGCTATCGGCATCGCGCACAGCGACGAGGCCTCCGGTGCGCTGACCGCCAATCTCGGCGTCTTCGATTATAACGGCGCGCGGGTGCAGTGCACCATCAACGTGCGCTACCCGGTCACATGGACGCTGGACGCGCTGCTGGAGAGGCTGAAAGCCGTCATAGAGCCGCAGGGGTTCGCCCTGACGAACCATTTTGGGATTGCGCCGCTGTACATACCGCTGGAGACTCCCTTTCTGCAGACCATCCTGCGCGTGTACCGCGAGGAGACTGGCGACGATAAGCCTCCCCAAACGATGGGCGGCGGTACCTACGCCCGTGCCACACAGAACATCGTGGCCATCGGCACGGGATTTGAGGGCGACGGCGCGGCGCATGAACCCGACGAGCGCATCGCGGTGAGCACGCTGCAGAAAATCACGCTCATCTACGCACGTATCCTCTACGAACTGGCACAGTAGAAAGGGCAAACCATGCAAGCGGTGTGTTTAACCAGTATCAGGAGGGTGGAGTGCCTCTCCGCATCCGAGCCGTCGTTGCAGGCAGGCGACGCGCTGGTAAGAGTGCTGCAGGTGGGCATCTGCGGTTCCGACCTGCACCTGTTCCGCGACGGGGCGATTGGCGAAGCGCGGGCATCACTGCCTTTCGTGCTGGGACACGAGGCGATGGGCGTGGTAGAGGAGGTTACCTCCCCCGAATATGCGCACCTTGTGGGCAGACGGGTGGCGATAGAGCCGGCGATACCCTGTCTGCGCTGCGAGTTCTGCCTGCGCGGTGACCTGAACCTGTGTCCGAACCACTTCTTTCTCGGTTTGCCTCCTGAGGCAGGGGCGATGCAGGAGTTCATCGCCCATCCCGCGCACCTGCTGGAGCCGCTGCCCGACAGCCTCAGCGATGCAGAGGGAGTACTGCTGGAACCGCTGGCGATTGCACTCCATGCGGTGGACCTGGGCAAGCTGCGCACAGGGAGGTCGGCAGCGATACTGGGTTGCGGCACGCTGGGGTTGTGTGTGCTCATGGTGTTGAAGCAGATGGGCATCCATCCGATATTCTGCACAGACGTGCTCGGTTACCGGCTAAAACTGGCGCACGAGCTGGGAGCAGACGAAGCGGTCCACGCCGCACAGGCAGACGTGGTGGCGGAGGCGCGACGTTTCACCGGCGGCAGAGGCTTTGACTACGTCTTCGAGTGTGCGGGAGTAGATGATACGCAGTGGCAAACAGCGCAGATAGCCGCCCCCGGCGCGAAATGTATGATGATAGGAACCAATCCGACAGGACATGTTCGGCTGGAAGGCTCCGCCGCGCGTCGCAAGGGCTTGAGCATCCTGATGGTGCGCCGTTCGCGGTTGACCCTGCAGCGGGCGATGCGGCTGGTGCTACAGGGCAGGGTTCCCCTTGCCCGTTTGGCGACGCACACTTTCCCGAAGGAACAGTGTCAGCAGGCGTTCGAGACCGCGTTTCATTATCAGGACGGCGTGGTGAAAGCGTTCGTGCAGATGCATTCTGAGTAATACGGTATAATGGATGAGGTGAAAGTGGATGGCATTCACGGTTGAGGATTTCCGCGATTTACTGGAGATACTGCGCCAGCGACCGGAGTGGCGGGCGGAGCTGCTTGGCGCACTGCTGGGTGACGAATTCCTGTCGTTACCCCAGCAGGTTCGTGAGCTTATCGAAGCGCAGAAACGCACCGAAGCCGAAATTGCTGCCCTTTCCGCAGAAGTACGCGCCCTGGCACAGGCACACCGTCGCCTCGAGGAGCAGTTTGCCTCTTACCGCGAGGAGACAGACCGTCGTTTCGCGGAACTGGCAGCAGAGGTTCGTGCTTTAGCCGAGGCGCAGCGTCGCACGGAGGAGGAGTTCGCACGGTACCGCGCCTACGCAGAAGAGCGTTTCAACCGTCTGGAGCAAGCGATCCAGGAACTCGCGGAGGCGCAGCGTCGCACGGAGGAGGAGTTCGCACGATACAGGCAACAGACAGATGCTCGCCTAGACCGACTGGAGCGAGGGCAGCAACGTCTGGAAGTGGCTTTCGAACGTCTGCAGAAAGAAGTGCGCAACCTGTCCAACACGATAGGTATGACCGTTGAGGATGAGGCGGAAGACATGGTGGGGTGGGTGTTAAAAAAGCGCGGCTATGTCATCCACAAGTCGGTGCAATCCGCTCTCATCAACGGCGAGGTTGATGTCATCTTGCGGGCGACCGATCCAAACGGTCAGGACGTAACGGTAGTCGTGGAGGTGAAGCACCGCCTCGGCACAAAAGATGTCTATCGCTGGGCGCAGCGGGTGCAGTCCAGGAACTATCAGCGCAGGCTGCAAGAGTCAGGTTATACTCCGCCTTACCTTCCTTATGTGTTCGCCATGCGTTTCGACGAACCGACTGTCGAGGTAGTCCGTGCCGTGGGCATCGGTCTGGTGAACCATCGCGGAGAACAGGTGGAAGGCACTCTATTGGTCTCCGGTAGGGCGACGCGCTGAGGTGTTACCGTACGAGACGTGGCAAATAGCACTGGCATCTGCGGCTGCTTTCCTTATCGGTGTCTCCAAAACGGGTGTGCCGGGTATCGGTATTCTGGTGGTTCCGTTGCTAGCTGCCGCCTTTGGAGGTAGAGCTTCCGTTGGCACTATGCTTCCCATGCTCATCGTGGGTGACATCTTTGCGGTACGGTGGTACCGTCAACATACGCAATGGAAACGTCTCGTCGAGCTTATCCCATGGGTGCTGGTGGGCATGGCGCTGGGGGCGTATGTGCTATGGCGTTTGGGGGAAATGCCCACCAGCCGCGACCTGCTGGAGCCAATCATCGGTACGCTGGTGCTGGTGATGCTGGCGATACACCTGCTGCGCCAGCGGTGGGGAGAGCGTCTGTCACCCCACTCCCCTGTGGGTATCGCCTCCACCGGTACCGCCGCGGGATTTGCGACCACTGTCTCTAATGCCGCAGGTCCCATCATGGGTATCTACCTGACGAGCCTGCGGCTGCCCAAAGAGCAGTTCATGGGCACTTCGGCATGGTATTACTTTGCAGTGAACCTCTCCAAACTGCCGGTATTCATCGTACTGAGCCTGATAAACCCTGAAAAGCCCATCATCACTGTGCGAAGCCTGCTGTTCAACGTGACGGCGATACCGGTGATTGTGGCGGGGGTATATGTGGGCAGGTGGTTGCTGCCGCGCATCCCACAGAAACTGTTCGACGAAGTGGTTCTGATACTGGCGGCAATCGCTGCCGTCAAGTTAATTATTGGCTGAGGAGGAGAAACATGGTTGTTCCCACCGATGGGATGGTCATTACTCAGGATACCGTGCTCGAGCCGGGTGTGTACTACCTGCCGAACGGCATCACCCTTGCTGCCGATGGTGTGACGCTGGACGGCAACGGAGCGATTCTGGTCGGCAACAACCGCACTGGGGTAGGCGTGCGTGTGGAAGGACGGCAGGGCGTGACCATCAAACGGCTGCACCTGCGCGAGTACTATCACGGCATCCGCGCTACCGACTGCAAGTCGCTGACTATCACCGCCTGTCAGGTCACTTCCACTGCAGAAGTGGAACCCAATACCATCTTTCTCGACATCTGGCTGCCTGTGGAAAAAGCTTATGGCGGGGGTATCCTGCTGTGCCGGGTGGAGGAGAGCCTGATTGCCGACAACGACCTGCAGCACCAGATGACCGGCTTGCTGGCTTACCATTGTCGCCATCTGACCGTGCGAGGCAACGTCGCCAACTACTGCAGCGGCTTCGGGTTCCACCTGTATGACACCAGTGACAGCCTGTATGAGCACAACTATGCAGACTTCTGCTGCCGCTATGAGCCGCGCGGGGAGCGCTACGGACACATGGGCGCGGATGCCACGGGCTTCCTGATAGTCTACAAATCCTGCCGAAACATCTTCCGGCGTAACTATGCCCGTCTGGGGGGCGACGGCTTTTTCCTTGCGGGCATGACCCCACAAATGGAACTGGTTGGCTGCGATGACAACCTGTTTGAGGAAAACGACGGCTCTTATAGCCCCAACATCGCCTTTGAAGCCACCTTCAGCCGCGGCAACGTGTACCGCAACAACTTCGCCAACTACTGCAACTATGGCTTCTGGCTGGGCTTTTCGCGCGAGTTCGTGATAGAGGACAACCGCATGTTGCACAACCGGCAGGCGGGCATCGCGGTGGAAAACGGCGTGGGGTTTACCGTGCGGCGCAACACGTTTCAGGCGTGCGGACATGGTATCCTGCTCTGGAGCAAGTATGTGCCCGAGTTTGCCCGCTCCGCCCCGCAGAACGATACCAGCTGCGAGTGGCTCATCGAGGAGAACATCTTCACGCGCTGTGGCAAGGGAGTGCGTATCGCGGCGAACCAGGACCACGGCATCCGTCCGCTGGAGGTCAAAGAAGGGGAACCAACCGCACCGCGCCCGCACGACCACACCATCCGCAAAAATGAGTTTCAGGAGAACCGCGTCGGTATCGAGCTGGTCAACGCCGATCGCACAGTGATTACCGAGAACCTGATGCACCGCAACGTGGAGGCAAACGTCCGTCTGGACGACGCGCAGGAAACCATCCTGCAGTTCAACGTAGGCTACGCGGGGGGATATTTGTGACACGGTCGCAACCCTCTCTTTGACGCAGCACTGTGCGGAGCGACCTGTGCGCGGGTAGGGGGTTGGCGCCGCGCGAGTCGTGCCCTCCCGCGGCTCTTGACAAATTCGTGCAATTTTGCAATCATAATGCAAAATCGCATCGAGGCGTGTGTATGGAGTATCTGCCGAGAGGTCTCGAACCAGTTTTGCAACGGGCGGCGCGTGAGTTTCCGGCGGTCGTACTCACAGGGGCACGGCAAACTGGCAAAACAACCCTGCTCAAGCACCTGTTCGGCGACCGCTACCGGTACGTTTCCCTCGAAACCCCGGATGTCCTAGCTGCTGTTCGATCCGACCCGCGCGGTTTTCTGCAGTTGTATGCGCCTCCGCTCATTCTGGATGAGGTGCAGAACGCTCCTGAGCTCTTGCCGTATATCAAGGAGGATATTGACTCGCATCGCGAGCGGAAGGGACAATACATCCTAAGCGGCTCGCAAAACCTGCTCATGATGCAGCGTGTCTCTGAAACGCTGGCGGGGCGGTGTGCCATACTGCAACTGATGCCTTTCTCCTTCGCCGAGAGAAAGGGGGAACCGCAAACTGATTTCATCTGGGAAAGGGAGCCGTCTGCGGAGCCAGCTGCATTTTCCATCGCACAGTGGTGGCAGTGGTTCCTGCGCGGAAGCTACCCTGAAATCGCTCTGGATGAGCAACGCGATCTCACCCTGTGGTATGCCAGCTACGTACAGACCTACCTGGAGCGTGATGTGCGCGCTTTGCGCCAGGTGGGCGATTTATTGTCCTACCAGACCTTCCTGCGTGTGCTGGCGGCTCGCAGCGGGCAGCTGCTCAACTTGTCGGATATTTCGCGCGACCTGGGAATATCGGTCAACACCGCGAAGGCGTGGTTGTCGGTACTGGAGGCAACCCATCAGGTAATTGTGCTGCGCCCCTACCACGAAAACGTTGGCAAGCGACTGGTTAAAACGCCCAAAGTGTATTTCGTGGATACAGGGTTGTTGTGCTATCTGGTGGGATTGCGCTCGGTGGAGCACGCCATCGCCAGTCCCATAGCAGGGGCGATTGTGGAGACGGCGGTGATTTCAGAGGTAGTGAAACGGCTCTGGCACCGCGGGGAAGAGCCCCGTGTAACGTTCTGGCGTACCGCCTCTGGGCAAGAGGTAGACCTGCTGTTAGAGCAGGACGGCAAGCTCGTTCCGATAGAGGTGAAGGCAACTGCTACCCCTCGCCCGGGGATGGCATCGGGGTTACAGGCTTTCCTGCGCGATTACCCGCACCGTGCGGACAGAGGCTGGCTGGTGCATCTGGGCACCCATGTGCTTCCGCTTGCGCCGGGGGTGACGGCGGTGCCGCTGGAGATGGTGTAACAGGTGCATCGCAATGCAGCAACCCTCGTAAAAAACCTTGAAATTTTCAAACAGTTTATCGCTTAACCATCGTGCATCAGTGCGCACTTGCGGTGCATAATACCCGCAAAACACGACGTCACACTAAGGAGGAACAACGTCATGAACCGTGTTCGCAAACGCTTCTTGACCAAACCCCTCGCATTGGCTCTTTCTGTCGTATTCCTGCTTACAAAAGCGGCGGGGGGGTAACCGCGCTTAGTAGTATCCTCGCGGCAGCTGCCTCGCTGGGGATTATCCTCGCCAACACCGTCTCCGCTTATGCCACTCAACTGCACCTCCATGCCAACTATACGCTGGCAACCGCCGTCATGGCGTCACAGGTGCTTCCACCTGCCCCGGACGATGGTGACGCCGCGGGTTCCGGTTCGGGGCACTCGTGGCAGGCAAGTGTGGCAGGCATCAACGCCGTCTCCCGAGCAAAGCAGACGGACATTCCTCTGGTGAGCTGGCGAGCACGTGGGGGGCTACCGGTATCGTTTAGCCTGCACCACAATAGCAAGGCAGCGTATACCAACCCTGCCATCGGCGCCAAGTGGAGCCACACCTATGATACGCATCTGAACGTCCACCCCCAGCAGAACCGTGCTGTCGTGGTGTGGGGGCATCAAACCATACAGCTGTTCGACCTGCAGGGCGGACAGTGGGTTCCGCGTGATGGCTATCGCGACCGACTATCTGCTTCGGGAAACAGCTACGCGCTCACCCTGAAGTCGCAGGTGCGGCTGGAGTTCGAACCCACCAATGTGATTAACCACTATCGGCTTTCTCGCATCGTAGACACTAACGGCAACGCCATTGCCCTTACCTACGATTCCAATGGGCTGCTAACCCAAGTCAGCGACCCATCGGGGCGGGCGATTCAACTCCAGTATACCGGCAATAAACTGACGGGTGTGCGCTTTGCCGTTGGCGAGTGGAGGGGTATGTCGCGTATGAGATGCACTGGGTGTATGACGCGGCAGGCAACCGGGTGCAACAGGTGCGGGATGGCGTGGTCACGAACTACACTTACGATGATGACAACCGGTTGCTGAGTGCGGGTTCGGTCACCTATGCGTGGGATGCCAACGGTAACATGGTGTCGCGCACGGTGGATGGCGTGACCATCACCTTTGGCTACGACGAGGAGGACCGCCTGCAGCGAATTGTTCGCTCAGTAGCAGGTCAAATGATTTTCACGCACCTTTATAACTATGACGGTCTCGGGCGCCGGTTCTTCCGGTGGGTAAGCGACTCGGGTGCGTCTCGTTCGGTTGTTTACCGCTTCGCGGGGGACGCGCTGCTTCGCGAGCAGTGGAATAACCCCAACCCAAACAACCATCTGATGATGGACTGGAAGTATACCTGGGCGGGGGGCATGGTGAACGCGGTAAACATCCTGTGGGGCGACCAGTGGTGGAGTGGCGGTGACCGTCTGGGTTCGGCGCGGGTACACACCGACGAAACTGGCGGTTGGGTGACCTACATCGGTTACTTCACCGCCTTTGGGGAGCGGCTGGACGCCGGTTTCCGCACGGCATACACCTTAGCCGGCGATTGGGGCTACCGCGACGATGGGGATGCGGGGCTGCTATATATCGGGGCGCGCTACTATGAGCCGGCGGTGGGTCGCTGGACGAGCGCGGACAAGTGGTTGGGGGATATCTATCGCCCGCTGTCGCTCAACCGGTATCTGTATTGCGAAGATGACCCGGTTAACAGCGTAGATCCCACAGGCAGGCGGCCTAATAGGCTATGGCCATGGCTTCGTGGTATAAGCATCGCTGTAACTATTGGCATCCTTGCCATACTGGCTGCAAGAGAGTTTGCGGAGTGGATGGGGTCGAAAGAGCGGGAGGAGGGACACTCTTGGGGAGGAGTGTATGGTAGAAGCCACGAACACCAGATTAGGATGATGGAACGGCTGAGTGACCCTGATTACAAGGGACCGTGAAAGGAGGGGAGGAGCAGGCTTTTCCCAGCAGGCTGAAGAGCCGGGCAGTGAATGCTGTGCATCTTTGAAGCCTGCTTCTCCTTAATGTCGTGAACTGTATCATATAGGCTAGGTGCTGAGTCTGTCCAGAAGAAAATTCGTTTTACTCTCAAGCGGTAACCTCTGCAACTGAAAAAGAGATTCGGAAGAGGAGGTATCGCAATGAAAGGCAATGCCTGTGACACGTTGAGAGGGGCTGTATTAACCGCAGTCCTGATGTTGCTGTTGGCACTCACCGTCGAACATGCATATCAGCTCCGCGCAGTTTGGACACAACGGAAATTTTCTGACAGTATATATACATACTCTGCAATCATGCAACGGTCTTTGGAGATGGAACGGCGAGGACACTACAAAGAGGCGATAGATGGTTATCTTTCGGCGTTGCCACATACCGGAAACCTGCCTTCTGATTTAAGTTTACGTGCGCAAATCGCAGTTTATAACCGCATCGGCGCGTGTTACCTGCACACAGGCGACCTTGAAGGGGCGTCCCAGGCGTTTCGCAAATCCGCGGACCTGGGAGACACCAAATACGCACCCTCCAAGCTGGCTGAGATTAAGAGCAAATTGTCGGAAATACAACGAGAGCAGTCTACGCAGAGGTGAGACTTATGGCGTTACAGATGGCTGAGCTGGGGGTATTGTTGATTGCCGCGGTACTGCTACTGACATCCGCCGCATGGCACATCCGTGAGCGTGCTTCTTTACACGACCCGAAGATGGTAAGGGCTATCTGGGGCGATGTTCTCACTGCTGCGTCTCTGGCCGGCTACGTGGTGGTCAGGCTGGCCGAAGGAATCCCGCTCTATGCGTCGCAGCTTCCCCTGCTGACTGCGTTTATTGGTTTAACCCTCAGTGGGTCGCATGTCTGCATATGGAACGACCGCGAACGCAATACATGGTTCTCTGGTTTCCTGCAGGGGGTATCGGTCACGCTCTTTGTTGCAGTGGCTTTACTCGTGTTTACGTCGATGCGATAGAACGATCCATGTTCGCTATCGTGAGGACATCCCGAGGAGGACTAAAATGATACACGTGTCGAAAAAACAGAGCGTCTCGTATTGTTTGATAGAATGGGTAGCAGCCATGATTGGCATCATCGCTGGCAACTTCATTGGTGCGCACTTCTTTCCATCCTATAACAATCCATTCTTTGACGACTGGGATGGGATAGCAATCGTGATAGGCTTTCCGACGATGATGTTTTATTTGTTGCGATGGCGCAAAGGTGGACATCTGAGAGATGCTGAAGCGTTCTGGGGGCGAATTGCCCGCTGGCGACGTCGTTTGAGCGACTGAGCGACTGTCACAACCGAAGCCTTCGGCAACCCGGTGGCGCAGTGGGGCAGCAGCGGCAACCCCTATCGCTTTGCGGGCGCATGGGGCTACCGCGATGATGGCGATGCGGGGCTGCTGTATATCGGCGCGCGCTACTACGAGCCGGCGGTAGGCAGGTGGACGAGCGCGGACAAGTGGCTGGGCAACCTGTATCGCCCATTGTCGTTGAACCGGTATCTGTATTGCGAGGATGACCCGGTCAATCATGTGGATCCGAGTGGGTATTTTAAGGTGGAAACATTTGTCGTTAACCTTATCGTGCTCGGTGGTGGAGGTGTACTGCTGGGAGGACTACCAGGCGCGGTAGCTGGAGCACTGGCTGCAGTAGGAGTTGCATGGGAGGAGGGCGACGCCAGCAGATTGTGGAACTGGATAAAGCGCACCGCGCGTGAGATGGCAGCATACTACGCCGACCATCCTCCCGTTTGGGTCAGATGAAATAACCGCAGCGGCACGGTGTTTAGAGCACAGTGCAGCAGTATTGCATCTGGAGGGGATGAGGGATATGCGTGCGGCAATCCGGACAGTGGGCTTCTTGATGTGGCGCTGGATACTAGCAGCTGTGCTTTTCAGTGCTTTCACAACATTGCTGGGCGGATTGATTCTTAGTGTATGGTACCAGGCGACAGGTGGACCTTCTATGTGGACATGGCTGGGACAAGAATTCGGTGAATACTATTTTAAAACCCTGACCGCCTGGCTTGTAGTGTCGCTGGTGTACCCCAAGTTGCAGCGAGGCACATTGATGTTATTCCACAAACTGATAGGCCTCGCTTTGATGGGTGATGTAACTGGTCGGAAGGATACGCCGGCGAGTGTGAATTATGTGTAGTACTCGCGATCTACGACGATGACGGTGATGCGAGTGTGCTCCGCGTCGGGGCACGCTACTATGACCCGCAGGTGGGGCGGTTCATCAGCCGGGACGCGGTGCTTTCTGAGCATCCGTATCTGTAGTGCGAGCATGAGCCGGTTAGTAGCGTGGACCCGAGTGGATACAGACCGTTCAAGGACTACTGGGACTGGTTCTGGGGTGGTATTGGTGCTGGTATAGGGGGCGATATCGGCGGAGTAGTAGCTAGCCCACCCGGTGCATGGATTGGCATGGGACTGGGCGGCGCGGTAGGCGTGTGGATAGGAGACCAGATCTGGGAGGGAGGCGAACAACTCTACGATATCGTGAAAGATGCCTGGACCGGTCTGCGTGGAAAGCTGGAAAAGCTGAAGATGTACAACGCCATGCTCGATGAATTGGGCTTGTAGTGCTGCTCTCGGAGGTGGAGGTGGCGGAGGTGCAAAGCAGGGAAAGCAAAACCCATAGATTTTGGCGAGACGTAGGAACATGGTTAGGAGGGATGGTTAGTATTATCGTCGCAAGTTTCATCTACAGCAGGTTCGACCCATCCTATCACAACCCGTTCTTCAAAGATCCGGTTGGTATGGCAATAATGCTTGGGATACCAACCATTGGATACTGGTGTTGGACTAGCAGACGCTTTGGGCAGAGGGAGCCCTAACCCCCATCTGGGTAATACGGTAGCTGACAGCGATACGGGCTTGCTACACGTCGGGGCGCGCTACCACGACCCGCGGGTGGGGCGGTGTATCTCGCGGGATGCGGTGCTGAGCGAGCATCCGTATCTGTATTGCGAGCACGAGCCGGTTAATTGTGTGGATCCGAGTGGGGATGACTGGTTTGATGAGCTTACTAACCTCCAGGTCGTTTTGGCACAGGTTTTAAGCAATGCGTCCACCATTTGTTTTGGTAGATAGCGCAGGCGACATCGAGGTCTTCGATGCTGTTCAGGACCTTGAGCAGTATGTAGAGCCCACCGACGTGCAGCAGAATGAATATGTCGCCTACGATTCAGAGGGCCGCTTGCTGAACCTTCGGTGCAAGGAGGTCGTAAGCGGGCGATTCCCGAGGATACGTGTCCCGGTCGTGCAGGTTGTAGGGGCGGAGCAGGAACCGGCACACCGCGACGACCTCAGAAGGTCGCTGCTCCGCTTCCTCTCCCGGTTAGGCGACGACGAAACGGTGTGTGAGCAGTTGAGTCTGTCAGACCTTCTGAGCCGGGTGTATCGCGCCGTGCGCGGGCATCGGACGAACGGCTTCTGCGCAGAATGAAGAGGTCGGTTCGTGCACGCCCTGCGACGAATCTGGCACAGAGATTCTTTGCTTCCGCCTGGCAGCTTACGGCACCCGTATCCGTATCTCATACAGCACCTGATCGCCCCCGTAGCCACCGATGACGGCAAGGCGGTTAACCGGCTGTTTCGGGTTGGGGTCGGCGGCGTAGAGAACCGGCTTGCCGTCCACCAGCAGCCACACTTCACCACCTCGTCGCGACAGCTGCAGGCTGTGCTTGCCCGGTGTCATCATCACCTCGCCGTCGCCCTCCTCGCGCCCGAAGAGGCGGAACCGGGTAATAGTGTTGCCGTAGCCGCCCACAAAGGCAATATAGTCCACCCCTGCGTTCATCTGCGGTGTGCCCAGCAGGAACGCGCCCAGGATACCGTCCTGCTTCGCCTCGACCTGTGCCCACAGGTCGAACTCCAGCGCGTTCAACCCGTCGATGTAAACCACCGACTCCTCATGTCCGGAATGGCGCAGAACGCCGTTCTCCAACTTCCAGCCGCTGCCGGTGAACTTGAGCGCAGGGTCGTCCGGCAGAAAAACGCGGGTGGCGGATTCGCGGCTCAGCTCTGTTGGGGCGTTGGCGGGCAGGGGGAAGCGGCCGTTGGGTTCCAGCATCAGGGCGTAGAACAGGTGATACGGCTCGTACACGGAGTACGCCTTGTCGTCGGCGGCGATGACATCGATCGATGCGCCAACCTCGCGTCCCCCGCGCGTCCAGAACCATATGCCTTCCCCGCGATTCGGCAGGCTGAACTCGATAACGGTGGTGCCGTCCGCTTTGCGCGACGACTTCCACTTCAAACCTGGCGCAGGCGCCCAGGCGGAACGGACGGTGAGTGTTTCGCCGTTCAACACCTCAATGGTCTGAATGCCCTCGCGCGAAAAGACGCCTTTGCCTTCGCCATCGTACACCGCGTAGATACGTTTCCAGTTGCCCTTCACGGTGAACAGCCCGTAGTAGGCGTTCTCGTCATGCGCCTGTTTGAAGGTAAAGCGGATGCCGCCTTCCTCCGTCTCCCCGGCAGGGGGTATACTCGTCCACTCGCTGTCATTGCCGTCCACTGTAGCACGATAGGCATAGATGAACGGCTGCCAGGGGTACAGGGGGTAAGGGTCGATGTCGTCGGTCAGTCCGTCTCCGTCGGTGTCGGGGCTGATGGGGTTTGGCTTAATATACTGGGCAGGTGGTTTATTGAAGCTATTCTGCAGATGCGTGTGTGCCCACGTGCTGAGCATCACCTTTTGCAGGTCGGTGATTCTTCCGTCGGTGGAACGCTTGCGCGGGTTGCTCCCGAACCGCTTCTCGTCGAGTGGCAGGCGCGGGTCGTCATCGGGCACGCCGTCCTCGTCGGCGTCACGCACGGTCACCGTATAGCCGATGTACATGCGCAGCCACTGGGCATCGGTCAGTGTTCGGTCCCAGTATGCCATGCATTGCCAGTGTTCACCGTGTCGTCCTGCGGTGTTCCAGGTTACTTCAGAGACGCTGCCATCGGGATTGGTGCGGCGGTGGCGGGGGTCGGGATGGTTAAACACGATGCGGTCATCCTCACGGTGCGCCAGCGAGAAGGCTCCAAACGACTCCATCTGGTGGTGGAACTCGTGTGTCGCTAGCCATGCGGTGTCGCCTCCCCCCAGATATTGCGAACGCGCAGGGATGCCGTTGGGCAACTCATCCACTCCGTAGGTGCCCCCACCCGAGTTGTAAAACTCCCATTTGCTCGTGCGGGGGTTCCATCGGCGGGGAAACGCCTGCTCGATCTGTCCAGGGTAGGGACGTTCTTCGTAGACTGGTTCTTTGTTCGCACGCGTGATGTCCTTCGTGTCCACAATGGTAAAATCGCCGCCGCCAGGACCACGAAAGTCTTCACCCGGATAGCTGCGGCATACGGGCCAACCCTTGTAGAACGGGTCGGCATTGTCGGGTTCTGGTCCCCATCGCTGCCAGCGGTCGTCGATGAAAATCTGGAAGTCGACCCAGAAGCGCATCCCGCTGTTCACCCAGAAGAAGCGCGACGCCACCTCATACTCTTTTCGGATAAGGTCTATCTGCTCCGATGTCAGTTTCTGCGGACGCGGCGCGATGACCCCGGTGGCGTCGTGTGCCGAAGCCACGTTGATGACGTTGGGCATAATCAGAACCTTCACCGGCACGTGGATAACGGTCTTGTAGCCCTTGGGCGCCTGGGTGGAGACAGCGTACTCGCGCCGCCAGGGTGGCTCTGCACCCCAGCGTTTCTCCTCCGGAGTGGGCACGGCGCCGGGGTCGTAGATGCGATAGAAATACCGCTTGCCCGGCTTGAGACCATCGACGGTCACGGTATGCCATTGTCGTGAACCGGCAACACGTACCACACGCACATTTGGCTGCGACCAGAAGTCGGTCTTTTTGCCTTCCGGTCGCCACGCAATCATCGGGATGTCGCCCTCACGCACCTGCACCCTCGTTTCGCACGGCTGCTGCGTGAAGTACTGCAGTGTAAAGCTGGTGCGCGTAATGCGCGTGACGGGACGGGTAGGGTCCATGAGTGGCGCACTGTCGTCACCGGCAACGGACGGAACGGCAGCAACTATTGTCAGCAATGTGCACAGCGCGAGAAGGGTTCTTCGTGCTTTCATCTTCGTCTCCTCACCGCAGAATGGAATGACACTTCAAGGTTACTCTGATGGGGAACCGGTATCCTTCAGTACCCGCTTGGGTACCTGTGTGCCCCGCGAGGAGCAATATTTACAGGAATACCGCAGCGAAAAGCGAGTTGTATTAGATCCGGCGGACGTAGCCTTTGTGGGAATTGTTAAGCAATTGTTAAGGCAGGGAACCTTTCCAACGGGGTAGAATATAAACAATGTGAAACGCATTGAGTGTATCATTCGCCCATTCAAACTGGATGAGGTCAAGCTGGCGTTAAGCGAACTCGGTGTGGTGGGGATGACCGTTACCGATGTGCGCGGACGAGGCAGCAACGAGGAGTCCCGTGAACACTATCGCGGCGCCGGTTACACCATCTATTTACCCCCGAAGGTCAAAATCGAGATGATCGTGCGCGATGAAGACGTTGAGCCTATTGTGCAAACCATCCTGCAATATGCCCGTACCGGTGAGCCGGGTGACGGTAAGATTTTCATTCTGCCGGTAGAGGACGCGGTACGGATACGCACGGAAGAGCGTGGCGACGTGGTGTTGTAACACACTCAAATATAGACAAGGAGGAATGTCAACTTTGAAACGTAACGCCTTCACGCTTATCGAGCTGCTGGTGGTTATCGCGATAATCGCGATACTGGCAGCGATTCTGTTCCCTGTTTTTGCCCAGGCGCGCGATAAGGCGCGTCAGACCACCTGCTTGTCCAACTGCAAGCAGATTGGGCTGGGCATCGCGATGTACGTCAGCGACTACGATGAGACCTTCCCCCGCAACGACGATTGCATCGCGCCCAACGTCGTGCCCTATCAGCCCACCGCGGTAGGCTGCAGCGGTCCCACTTACGGGCAGCGCGTGAACCACTACAAGTGGCAGTACTGGATTTACCCCTACGTGAAGAACATCCAGATTTTCTTCTGTCCCAGCCGCCAGTTTGACCAGCAGGCATGGCAGCAGAACGCCGAGATTTTCGACGGCGGCTACTCGCTCGCGCTGCACATCACGGGCGCGTTGAACACCTGGAACCGCACAGGCAACGCCCAGCAAATCCGCAACTCTTTCCTGGGCGGCACGCTGGCTGGCGTACAGCGACCCGCAGAGACCATGATACTGATGGAAGACCGCTTCCCCGGTGTGCGCCACTATGTGTATGGACCGCAGCCCATCCAGACCATCTACCCGATGGCACATCGCCATCTGTGGGAGAGGTGGTTCTACCAGAACGGCGTGTTGAACAAGAACAATGCCCCGCACTCGGAAGGCATGATTATCACCTACGTGGATGGGCATGCCAAGTGGATGAACATCCGCGAGTTCCTGGCTAAGTGCCCGACGGCGCAGGAATATCAGCCAAACCCGCGCAACGAATTCCCAAGCGGCATGGCATGGACGGTCAATCGGCAGCCCACCTGGGTCGGCGACTGGGCGCTCTGGGGGCTGTACGGTTACTGATAGCGAGAAGGGGCAATCTCTGGCGAGATTGCCCCCTGATTCTTGCATCACTGCCACCTTCATGGAGGTGGTTACTGAAATCCGCATTATCAGCCGCGGTACCGTTCATCCTCGCAACTGGCAAGTAGTTGGGGTACAATATTACGGAGGATGTTTCATCGCCCTATCACTGATGGTAAGAGCATCTGTGCCGGTTTGTTCTCTCGTTCTGGCGTCCGCCTCACCGCGCAGGCGGCAGTTGGTGGCATTGCTGGGTATTCCTTTCCGGGTGGACCCTGCTGATATCGATGAAGTGCCTCCAGATGGACATTCTCCCGACGAGATAGCGAAAGCTCTGGCTCGTGAGAAGGCTCTGGCGGTAGCACGCCGCCAGAGCAGTGGGATTGTTATCGGCGCGGACACGATTGTGGTAGTCGATGGAGAGATTCTGGGAAAACCGCAAGACAAGCAAGAGGCTTTTGCCATGCTCCGTCGGTTGAACGGTCGCGAACATCAGGTGGTTACAGGAATAGCCCTGCTGGATACAGTGGATGGCAGGGTGGTGCGGGAGCAGTGCGACGCCGTTTGCACGCGGGTGTGGTTCCGACAGGTCAGTGAGGAACATCTACGGCGGTACGTGGACACAGGCGAGCCGATGGATAAAGCGGGGGCGTACGGGGCGCAGGGATACGGTTCCACCCTGATTGAACGCATCGAGGGTTGCTACTTTAACGTGGTTGGTTTGCCGGTCTCCCGACTTTGTGCCATGCTGGAGCAGTGGGGTATCACTCCATTGCAGACGGTTCCGACTTCGGACGCGTGAGATTTACACAAAAATCTTCCCGAGATCGCCGCCGACAGGGTTGACAAAACTGCAAGATTGTGCCATACTAATAATTCGTGTGCAAGCGTAGGAGGGTACCCGAATGAAGACTATTCAACACTCGGCAACGCGTACCTCTAAACCAGTTGAACCTCCCAACCTCGTTTCCGTACAGCTAGAATCATACAAGTGGTTTCTGGAAGAGGGGCTTCTTGAGCTGTTTCAGAACTTCTCGCCCATCTACGACTTTACCGGGCAGCAGTTTGTGGAGCTTCTCGACTTCACGCTGGGCGAGCCGAAATACAGTCTGGAGGAGTGCCGCGACCGCGATATGACTTTCGAAGCACCCATTCGGGTGCATGTGCGCTACGGTCGCATCGAGGGCGGCGTACCCAGCGAGATGCAGGAGTCCGAGGTCTACCTGGGCGACCTGCCTTTGATGACCGACAAAGGTACCTTTATTATCAATGGGCGCGAGCGTGTGGTGGTCAGCCAGATACTGCGCTCACCGGGTGTCTACTTCGAGAACGTTTTCGATAAGATTTTCCGCAAGGGTACACCTACCGGACAGTGGCTCGAGACGTATCTGAGCAATAAGAATATCTTCGGGGCAAAGGTTATCCCCAACGAAGGACCCTGGATCGAGATCGATACCGGTGCCAACGACGTGATCACCATGCGAATCGGTCAAGGGCGCACCCTGCCCATAACGACCTTCTTGCGGGCGCTGGAAAACTTCCCCGAGGCGTGCGTACCTCGCTATATGAAGGTCAAGGACGCTATGCATCGGCGATATGAGGGTATCGTGGAGGAAGGTGTGGACGCCGAGACAGGCGAGGTACGTAACACGGCGGAGCAGCTCGTACAGGTTCAGGGCTACTATCGTAAAGCACCCAGAGTGTCACCCAAGCCTCTGGTGGACCCTGAAACAGGTGAGGTGCTGCTGAACGTCGGCGACCGCATCACCGAAGAGTTCTTGCAGAACCCCGACCTGCCAGAAAGCGTACTGGAGATGGAGGTGGCGGTCTCCTCTCCGACCGATACCACCGAGGACATCCTGCGGTTGTTCGGCACGCGCGTGCGTCTGGAGAACCCGACCCGCGAGCAGCTTGAGGGCAAATGGACAACCGCCGACATTATGGAGCCGCGCGGGCGCAAACCGCTGATTAAGGCGTTTCACCGCATAGACCAAGAAGTGGCGCGCCGTATCGAGAACATGGGTCTGCCAGAGATCGAGGTGCTGGACGTACCCTCCGTGATTGTGGCGACGCTGGAGCACGACCCCACCCACGATAAGCGCGAGGCGTTGATGGACATCTATCGCAAGCTGCGCCCGGGCGACCCGGCGACGGAAGAGGGCGCGCGTGCGCTCATCACGTCGCAGCTCTACGACAATCGCCGTTACGACCTGGCTCGGGTGGGACGGTACAAGCTGAACAAGAAACTGGGGCTGAATCTCCCACTGGATGTGCGTACCGTTACCAAGGAAGACTTCGTGGCTATTGTGGAGTACCTGCTGAAACTGGAGAGCGGCGAGGGCGAGGTAGACGAGATCGACCACCTGAAGAACAAGCGTGTGCGTGCAGTGGGTGAACTGCTGCAGAGCCAGCTGCGCAACGGCTTCCTGCGCATGGAGAAAGTCGCCAAAGAGCGCATGACCAGCATGGATGCCGACCAGATTATGCCTCAGGTGATACTGGCGATTAAACCCGTCGCTGCGGCGATAAAGTCGTTCTTCGGCTCCAGCCAGCTGTCGCAGTTCATGGACCAGACCAACCCGCTGAGCGAGCTGACCCACAAGCGTCGCCTGAGCGCGTTGGGACCCGGAGGACTGACCCGACAGTCCGCCACTCTGGAGGTGCGCGACGTACACGACAGCCACTACGGGCGCATCTGCCCTATCGAGACGCCGGAAGGTCCAAACATTGGCTTGATCAGCCAGCTGGCTATCTTCGCCCGGGTCAACGAGTTTGGGTTCATCGAAACGCCGTACCGTAAGGTGGTCAACGGTAAAGTTACCGATGAAATCGTCTACCTGTCGGCGGAGGAAGAAGAGCAGTATCGCATCGCGCCGGGCGACACGCGCCTGCTGGAAGACGGCACCATCGCCGACGAGTTCGTGCAGGTGCGTCATCAATCGGCGGAAGCCAACCGTTATCCCATCGTGCGCCGCGAAGAGGTGGAACTGATAGATGTATCGCCGGTGCAGCTGGTATCCATCGCCACTGCGCTGATACCGTTCCTGGAGAGCGATGACGCCGCGCGTGCGCTGATGGGTTCCAACATGCAGAAGCAGGCGGTGCCTCTACTGCGCTCGTCCGCACCGATTGTCAAGACCGGGCTGGAACGGCGTGCGGCGATGGACTCGGGCGCGCTGGTGATAGCACGGCGCAATGGCACCGTTACCAGGGTGACCGCCGAGGAGATTGTCGTGCGCACCGAAGACGGTGACCTGGACATCTATCCGCTGCTCAACACCATGCAGTCCAACCAGTCCACCTGCATCACCCAGAAGCCCATCGTGAATCGCGGTGACCGGGTGCGTGCAGGGCAGGTGATCGCCGATGGACCCTGCTCCGACCACGGCGAGCTCGCGCTGGGCAAGAACGTGCTGGTGTGCTTCGTGCCGTGGGGAGGCTATAACTACGAGGACGCCATCCTCGTATCGCAGCGCCTCGTGCGCGATGACGTATACAGCTCCATCCATATCGAACGCTACGAGGTGGAGGCTCGCGATACGAAGCTGGGTCCCGAGGAGATTACGCGCGACATCCCCAACGTGGGCGAAGACGCACTGAAAGACCTGGATGAGCATGGCATCATCCGCATCGGCGCGCAGGTACAGCCCGAAGACATTTTGGTTGGGAAAGTGCAGCCGAAGGGGCAGAGCGAGCTCAGTGCCGAGGAGCGGTTGATTATCGCTATCTTCGGAAAGAAAGCGGAGGAGACGCGCGACGTATCCCTGCGCCTGCCGCACGGCGAGAAGGGGAAGGTTATCGACGTCAAGGTGTTCTCTCGCTTCCGATACCGGTGCAAGGAGTGTGGACACGTCCACTACTTCAGTAAACGACCGGAGGAAAGGCCCGAGTGTGAGCGCTGCGGCGGCGACCTGGAGCGCATCAGTGCCGATGACCTGCCGCCGGGCGTAAACATGCTTGTGCGTGTGTACGTGGCGCAGAAGCGCAAGCTGATGGAAGGCGATAAGATGGCCGGTCGCCACGGGAACAAGGGTGTTATCTCCAAGATACTGCCCGACGAGGATATGCCCTTCCTGCCAGACGGCACGCCGGTAGACATCGTGTTGAACCCGCTGGGTGTGCCTTCGCGTATGAACATCGGGCAGATTAAGGAGACGCACCTGGGCTGGGCTGGACACTTCTTCGGCACCGCGTACGAGGAACCCGCGTTCTCGGGCACCCGGGAGGAGGATATTCTGGCGGAACTGGAGCGCATGGCGAAGCATGTGCGCCGGATGGTGCTTCAGAACTACGTCAACGTGGACCTGGGGCTGGGAATGGAGTTCCGCGATGAGCAAACCGCGGAAGAGATGCTCGAAGAGATACGGGCGAAGCTGCGGGAGATGCCCATGTACAAACTGGAGGCGCTTGCCAGCAAGGTCAATGCACCGCCCGTCATCTCGCCGCTGCTGATGGACGAGGAGCAGGTGATGGAGCTGCAGAAGAGCGGGGGCTATGGCGTGGACGAGGCGAAACTGCCTGCACCCTTGCTTCAGCCTGCTCCCCCTGAGATGATAGAGCACATCATCGAGCGCATTCGCGCCAACACCTGGCAACGATGCGGTATCGACGAACGCACCGGCAAATGCTGGGTGCGCGATGGATTGACGGGTGAGCCTTTCGACAACCCGCTGACGGTCGGATACATTTATATGATGAAGCTGGCTCACCTGGTGGACGATAAAATCCATGCCCGTTCCACCGGGCCGTACTCTCTGGTCACTCAACAGCCATTGGGTGGCAAAGCGCAGTTCGGTGGACAGCGGTTCGGTGAGATGGAGGTGTGGGCACTGGAGGCGTACGGTGCCGCCTACACCTTGCAGGAGATGCTGACCATCAAGTCCGACGACGTCATCGGGCGCGTGAAGGTGTACGAAGCCATCGTCAAAAACGAACCGATGATGGAGCCGGGTGTGCCCGAATCGTTCAAGATACTGGTGAAGGAACTGCAGAGTCTCGGTCTCAAGGTGACGTTGTATAACGACAAGAACGAGGAAGTGAGCCTGAGGGACGAAGAGGAAGAAGATGGCTCGCGTCCGCGCCGTTCACATCATCCTGAAGCATCCGCAGGAGGTGGCAACTCGCGATGATAGACGCCAGCGCGTTCAGCAAGATACGCATCAGTATCGCATCGCCGGATGACATCCGGCAGTGGTCGCATGGTGAGGTTAAGAAACCGGAGACCATCAACTATCGTACCTTCAAGCCGGAGCGGGACGGTTTGTTCTGCGAGCGCATCTTCGGGCCGGTCAAGGATTGGGAGTGTCACTGTGGTCGCTACCGCAAGATGAAGTACAAGGGCACCATCTGCGACCGCTGTGGCGTGGAGGTAACTCGTGCGCGGGTGCGCCGCAGTCGTATGGGACATATCGAGCTGGCGTCGCCCGTATGCCACATCTGGTACCTGAAGGCGATGCCCTCTCCGCTGGCTCTGATTCTGGACATGTCCTCGCGCCTGCTGGAGAAGGTCATCTACTTTGCCTCGTACATCGTCACGCACGTGGACCGTGCGACCATCAATCAGGAGCTGGACACCATCCGCGACGCCCTGCGTGAAATTACCGAAAACATCCGCAAGCAGGCAGAGGAAGAGGTCGCGCGGATGCGCCGCGAGTTCAATAAGCAGCTGAGGGAGCATGGCCCCGATAGCTCGGAACCGTGGGACGAAGCCACTATCGCGGAGAAGCGAGCTTATCTGGAGCGGCGTATCCAGCAAGAGTACGAGGAGGCGGAGGCGCGTATCACCGAGCTGAACGAGGCTCTGTCCCGCCCGAACAGCAACGCCTGTTTGGAGCGCATCGAGAAGCGGATGCTGATTAACGACGAGGAGTGGCGCGCCATCGAGCGGTTGCTGTATCAGGTCTCGCGCCACACGGGCAAGGATTATACCGGTCTGGTGAAGGCAGGCATGGGCGGCGCAGCCATCCGCGACCTGCTTAAGGAGATCGACCTCGAAGCACTGGCACGCGAGCTGCGCCAGGAAATCCAGAACACTCAGGGACAGGCACGCATCCGTGCTATTAAGCGTCTGGAGATTGTGGAGGCGTTCATCAACTCCAAGAACCGTCCGGAGTGGATGATTCTGGAGTGCATCCCTGTGCTTCCGCCCGAATTGCGCCCGATGGTGCAGCTGGACGGCGGACGGTTCGCCACCTCCGACCTGAACGACCTGTACCGGCGCATCATCAACCGCAATAACCGCCTGAAGAAAATCATCGAAATCCGTGCGCCGGAGAGCATTATCAACCACGAAAAGCGACTGCTTCAGGAAGCGGTGGACGCGCTGATCGATAACGGACGACGCGCGCGCCCCGTGGTGGGCACGAACGGACGCGCCCTCAAGTCTCTCTCTGATATGCTCAAGGGCAAAGAGGGTCGCTTCCGCAAGAACCTGCTGGGTAAGCGCGTGGACTACTCCGGCCGTTCGGTCATCGTGGTGGGGCCTAACCTGAAGCTGCATCAGTGCGGTCTTCCGAAAGAGATGGCGCTGGAACTGTTCAAGCCCTTCGTGATGAAGCGGCTGGTGGACAGCGAAGCGGCGCAGAACATTAAGACCGCGAAACGCCTCATCGAGCGCATGAGGGACGAGGTGTGGGACGCCCTCGACGCTGTGATCCACGAACACCCGGTGCTGTTGAACCGCGCGCCCACTCTGCACCGTCTGGGCATTCAGGCATTCGAGCCAGTGCTGGTGGACGGCAAGGCAATCCAGATCCACCCGCTGGTGTGCCCCGCCTACAATGCCGACTTTGACGGCGACCAGATGGCGGTACACGTGCCGCTGAGCCCGCTGGCGCAGGCAGAGGCGCGGGTGCTGATGCTATCCACCCAGAACCTGTTCTCGCCGGCGGATGGACGCGCTATCGTTGCGCCCACGCAGGATATCGTGCTGGGAGCCTACTACCTGACCATCGCCAAGGAGCAGGAGCCTCGTGGTATCGAGCAGATGCAGGTTAACGGTGAGAAGCGCTGGCTGCCTTTCCGCGACATCGAGGAAGCGCGCATGGCGCTGGAGCACAAGCTGATTGCTCTGCACGACCCGATTCTGGTGCGGCTGGAGCGCAACGGCAGGCGCGAAGTGGTCACCACCACGGTCGGGCGGCTTATCTTCCATGAAATCCTGCCGGAAGGCATCGCCTACACCGACGAGTACCTGAACATGGTGATGGACAAGAAGGCTCTCGCGAGCCTGATCCTTACCTGCTTCCGTATGCACGGGCAGGAGCGGACGGTGAAGCTGTTGGATGACCTGAAGGACCTGGGCTTCCGCTACGCCACCACATCGGGAACGACCATCGCCATCACCGACATGGAAAGCCCCGAAGACCGCGACAGGATTCTGGCGGACACCATGCGCGCGGTGGAGAGGCTGAATCAGCAGTATCGGCGCGGTCAGCTGACACTGGGCGAGCGCAAACAGCGTGTCATTCAGGCATGGCAGAAAGCCAGCGAGGACATTGGCGAAGCGATTGTACAGTCTATCGACCGCTTCAACCCGCTGTATATTATCACTGCGTCAGGGGCACGTGGTTCCACCAAGCAGCTGTCGCAGCTGGCGGGAATGCGCGGATTGTTCGCCGACTCGCGCGGCAACCTGATGGAGGAACTGCCGATTAAGTCCAACTTCCATGAAGGCTTGTCGGTGCTGGAGTACTTCGTTTCCACGCACGGTGCGCGCAAGGGAATGTCCGACACCGCCCTGCGAACGGCGGACGCCGGTTATCTGACCCGCCGTCTGGTGGATGCCGCGCAGGACGTGATTGTGCGCGCCTATGACTGCGGCACTACCAACGGCATCACCATCAAGCCGGTAGAAGACCTGTCCAGTCTGGTGGAGACGGTGGCGGAGCGCATCCGTGCACGCACCGCGCTGGAGGATATCCGCGACCCGGTAACGGGCGAACTGCTGGCGCAGGCGGGCGAGCTCATCAGCGACGAAGCGGCACAGCGTATTGATACCATCCTGAGCGACCTGGACAGTATCGCCGAGCAGGCGACCGATGCGCAGGCGCTGGAGCACTTCCGCCTGATGCGCGATCGCGGTGTGCTGGTGCGTTCTCCGCTTACCTGCGAGCACCATCGCGGCGTCTGCGCCAAGTGTTACGGGCGCGATATGGCAACCGGCAAGCTGGTCGAGATTGGCACAGCGGTCGGCATTATCGCCGCGCAGTCTATTGGTGAACCCGGCACGCAGCTGACCATGCGCACCTTCCATACGGGAGGCGTCGCAGGTACCTACATCACGGGGGGCAAGCAGTTTGCCAACGTCCGCATGCAGTTGCTGGAGGAGCTGCGCCGTGACGTCGGACGGTACGAAGAACGCCGCCGGGCGCAGGTGGAACAGGAAGGCGAAAGCGGCGAAGAAGGCATTTCGCTGAGCGCGAAGCAGCTCCGCGAGCTGATGGATACCTATATCACTCCTGCCGGTAGCCTGCCGCGCGTTATCGAGCTCTTCATGGCGACCGAAGCGTTGAAGGGGCGCGCCATCATGTCCGAGCACGCAGGCGTGGTGGCTGCCATCGAGAGCCACGAGCTGATGCGCCAGGTGATACTGCATGTGCCGGTGGCGGTGACGGAGACGGGCGAAGGTCTGCTGGACGAAGTGTCTGCCAACACCGTCATCGACCCGTCGTTGCCGGAGGGCGACCCGGATGCCGTCATCGTACGCGAAGGGGAGAGAATCACTGCCGAGCATCTGGAGCGGCTGCTAGAGGCGGGCATCGAAGAGGTGCAGGTCATCAAGGTATACCCGGTGCCCGGACGCGGCGAGCTGAAGGTGAAAGTGGGCGATATGGTGGAGCCTGGGGATGCTCTCACCGAGGGCTTGCTGCAGCCGCGCGAGCTGCTGAGGCTGAAGGGCGTGCGTGCGGTGCAGGGGTATCTAGTGCAGGAAATCCAGAAAGTATACAAGCAACAGGGCGTGGATATCCACGACAAGCACATCGAGATTATCGTGCGCCAGATGCTGAAGAAACGGCGCGTGGTGGACCCGGGCGATACGCGCTTCCTGCCGGGCAGCATCGTGGACAAATTCATCTTTGAGGCAGAGAACGAGCGCGTGCGTCGGCAGGGCGGGCGTGAGGCAACGGCAGAGTGGGTACTGCAAAGTATCACCGAAGCCGCGCTGACCACCGAGAGCTTCCTGTCCGCCGCGTCGTTCGAGCGCACCACGCACGTGCTGACCGAGGCGGCGGTGCGCGGCAAGAAAGACGAACTGGTGGGGTTGAAAGAGAACGTCATCATCGGACGGCTCATCCCCGCCGGCACGGGCTATGCCGCCTACCGCGAACTGGAGCCTCAGCCGCTGGCGGAGGGCGCGGAGATACCGCTGGAGGCGTACGACCCGGTACTGCATCGCGAGATAGAGCCACCGCTGCCGGAGATTATCGAGCGCGGTGAGATACCGGTCGTGGAAGCGGGCGAGGTGCTCCTGCCGGGTGAGGAGGGTCTCTTCGAAGAGGACGAGATTACACCGGACGAGGACATACTGGGAGAGACGCCTTTTGAAGAGGAACCCCCCATCGTTTCTCCTCACGATGAGGAGGACATTGACCCGCTCACCTTCGGTGAGGAGCAGTAAGAACCAAAAAAGTGGGGTTGGCACACAAAAAAGGTTGACATTCTGGACACTTTCCAGTATAATACTTCGGTTGGGTAAGCCCACCGAACAAGCGAATCGCTTCCGCGAGAGATGCGGAAGATAACTGTATAGACCAAACACGGAGCAAAGGAGGCGAGAGGGCGCCAGAAACGCTCGGTTCTTTTCCCCTCCATCGGGGAGTGACATAGCGGGATGTCGAATGACCAGCCCCTTCGCCTTCGTGTGCGGCGAAGGGGTTGTGTTTCGCCCAGAGACGGTGACGGAGGAAAATACGCGAGATGCCGACATTCAACCAGTTAGTACGTAAAGGGCGTCAGCCCATACGCAAGAAAAGCAAGAGCCCTGCTCTGAGAGGGTGCCCGCAGAAGCGGGGAGTGTGCCTGGTGGTGCGTACCGTATCGCCGAAGAAGCCCAACTCGGCACTGCGTAAGGTCGCACGTGTACGCCTGAGCAACGGTGTGGAAGTCACGGCTTACATCCCGGGGATTGGGCACAATCTGCAGGAACACTCGGTGGTTCTGGTGCGTGGCGGACGTGTGAAGGACCTGCCGGGCGTGCGCTATCATGTGGTGCGTGGCACGCTGGACGCGGCGGGTACGCAGAACCGCAAGAGCAGCCGTTCCAAATACGGTACGAAGCGACCGAAGTAAGCGGGAGGGAAGAGAGCAATGCCCAGAAAAGGACCGGCTCCGCGCCGTGTGATACCGCCAGACCCGGTGTA
Source organism: Bacillota bacterium (assembly GCA_023511455.1). Classification (NCBI taxonomy): domain Bacteria; kingdom Bacillati; phylum Bacillota; species Bacillota bacterium. The sequence goes on along the minus strand of JAIMBJ010000004.1, from coordinate 74,150 downwards.
TAATGATGTATTGGTACAGCGGTTCATTAACCGCCTGATGGTCTGCGGGAAAAAGAGTGTTGCCGAAAAGATTTTCTACCGCGCGATGGAGATTGTGGGTGAGCGCACGAAGCGCAACCCGCTGGAAGTGTTTCATCAGGCACTGAAGAACGTCATGCCTGTTTTGGAAGTGCGCCCGCGCCGCGTGGGCGGTGCCACCTACCAGGTGCCGATGGAAGTGCGTCCCGAGCGAAGGATTTCGCTGGGAATTCGCTGGCTGGTTACCTCCGCACGCAAGCGTGGTGGGCGCACCATGATCGAGAAACTGGCAGCGGAGATTATGGACGCCGCCAACAATCAGGGCGCCGCGGTGAAGAAGCGCGAAGATACTCACCGCATGGCGGAAGCGAACAAGGCGTTTGCACACTATCGCTGGTAATGTCGTCTACTATAGGCTGGGGTAACGGGGATCTGCAGGTGCAGGTCTGGGAGGAAATAACCAACTGATGGCACGTGAGTACACTCTAGAACAAACTCGAAATATCGGTATCGCCGCGCACATCGACGCGGGGAAGACCACTACCACCGAACGCATCCTGTACTATACAGGACGCATCCATCGCATCGGTGAGGTGGACGATGGCGCCGCCACGATGGACTGGATGGAACAGGAGCAGGAGCGCGGTATCACCATCACTTCTGCCGCCACCACCTGCTTCTGGAAAGGGCATCGTATCAATATTATCGATACGCCCGGTCACGTGGACTTCACCGTAGAGGTGGAACGGTCGTTGCGCGTCCTGGATGGTGTGGTGGCTATCTTCTGCGCGGTAGGCGGCGTTCAGCCCCAGTCGGAAACGGTGTGGCGGCAGGCGAACCGATACCACGTACCCCGCATTGCCTACGTGAATAAGATGGACCGCCTGGGCGCGGACTTTTACCGCGTGGTGCAGCGCATGAAAGACCGCCTCGGCGCCAACGCGGTGCCCATCCAGCTGCCTATCGGTGCAGAAAGCGATTTTCGCGGTATCATCGACCTCGTGCATATGAAGGCGATAGTCTACAAAGATGACCTCGGCAAGGAGTACGAAGAGATGGAAATCCCTGCCGAGATGCACGAAATGGCATCGCACTGGCGCGAGGTGCTGATAGAAGCGGCAGCGGATGTGGACGATACGCTGATCGAGAAATACCTGGAGGGCGAGCCGATTACCGCGGAGGAGATTGTGCGCGCCGTGCGTCGTGGCACACTTCAGAACAAGATTGTCCCCGTAACGTGTGGCTCCTCTTTTAAGAACAAGGGCGTACAGCCTCTGCTCGACGCTATTGTGGACTACCTGCCCTCGCCCATAGATATCGGCGCGGTGAAGGGGACGAATCCCCGTACCGGTGCTCCAGAAGCGCGTTACCCCTCCGATAATGAACCCTTTACCGCCCTCGCCTTTAAGATTATGTCCGACCCCTTTGTGGGCAAGCTCACCTACTTCCGCGTCTACTCCGGTACCCTCAGCAAAGGCTCCTACGTGTATAACGCATCGAAAGACAAGAAAGAACGCATCGGGCGGATTGTGCGAATGCACGCCAACCACCGCGAGGACGTGGAAGTGGTGTATGCCGGAGAGATTGCGGCAGCAGTGGGCTTGAACGAGACGACGACGGGCGATACGCTTTGCGATGAGAAAGCGCCCATCATTCTGGAAGCAATGCAGTTCCCCGACCCCGTGATTTCGGTGGCTATCGAGCCGAAAACCAAAGCCGACCAGGATAAGCTGGGCATCGCGCTCAGCCGCCTGGCTGTGGAAGACCCCACCTTCCGAATCAGCACGGACCCCGAAACGGGACAGACCATTATCTCGGGCATGGGTGAACTGCATCTGGAAATCATCGTGGACCGCCTGATGCGGGAGTTCAAGGTGGAAGCGAACGTTGGACGCCCGCAGGTGGCTTATCGCGAAGCGATTCGCCAGCCGGCGCGCGGCGAGGGACGCTACGTGCGCCAGACCGGTGGACGCGGTCAATACGGGCACTGCATTCTGGAGATCGAACCGCTGCCGCCGGGGCAGGGCTTCGAGTTCGTGAACAAGATTGTGGGCGGAGTGATACCCAAGGAGTTCATTCCCGCCATAGAAGGCGGCGTGCACGAGGCAATGGACACCGGCGTTATCGCGGGATATCCTGTGGTAGACGTGCGCGTCGCCGTCGTGGACGGTTCATACCATGAAGTAGACTCCTCCGAAATGGCGTTCAAGATAGCCGGTTCGCTGGCATTCAAAGCGGCAATGCAGAAGGCGAACCCCACTATCAAAGAACCCATCATGGCGGTGGAGATTGTCACGCCGGAGCAGTTCCTGGGTGACGTCATCGGCGACCTGAACTCGCGGCGTGGACGAATCGAAGGCATCGAGCCGGGACCCGGCGGCACACAGACCATCCGGGCTCACGTGCCGCTGGCGGAGATGTTTGGCTATGCGACCGCCCTGCGCTCGTTGACGCAGGGGCGTGCCACATACGTGATGCAACCTTCACACTACGAAGAGGTACCGTCACACATTGCGCAGGAACTGATTGCCCGTGTGCAGGGCAAGCAGCTGGTAAACCTGTAAGGCTGAGGGAGTTTAACCCTTAAAAAAACGACAAAAAGGAGTATCAGGAGGTCAGCACTAAATGGGCAAGCAGCGATTTGAGCGCACGAAGCCGCATGTGAACATCGGCACGATTGGTCACGTGGACCATGGCAAGACCACGTTGACGGCTGCCATCACGCGCGTTCTCTCTAAAGAGGGGCTGGCGGAATACCAGCCGTATGAGCGCATCGACTCCGCGCCGGAGGAGCGGGAGCGCGGCGTGACGATTAACATTTACCACGCGGAGTATCAGACGCCCAATCGCCACTATGCGCACGTGGACTGTCCGGGTCACGCGGACTACATCAAGAACATGATTACGGGCGCGGCGCAGATGGACGGGGCGATTTTGGTGGTATCGGCGGCAGATGGACCGATGCCTCAGACTCGGGAGCACATCCTTTTGGCACGTCAGGTTGGTGTGCCCTACATTGTGGTTTTTCTGAACAAAGAGGACATGGTAGACGACCCCGAGCTTCTGGAGTTGGTGGAGTTAGAGGTTCGGGAGTTGTTGAGCAAGTATGGCTTTCCGGGTGACGAGGTTCCGGTGATTAGTGGCAGTGCGTTGAAGGTGATAGAGGCACCGGACGTCGACCCGAACGACCCGTGGGTGAAGAAGATCTGGCAGTTGATTGAGGCGGTGGACACGTATATTCCGACTCCTCAGCGTGACATTGACAAGCCGTTTTTGATGCCGATAGAGGACGTGTTCACGATAACGGGACGTGGCACGGTGGTGACGGGTCGCGTGGAGCGTGGGGTGTTGCGGGTTGGGGAGCAGGTAGAGATAGTGGGCTTGCATCCGGAGACCCGCACGACGGTAGCGACGTCGTTGGAGATGTTCCGCAAGACGCTGGATCAGATACAGGCGGGCGACAACGCTGGGGTGTTGTTGCGGGGTATAGACCGCAAGGAGGTGGAGCGTGGGATGGTGTTGGCGAAGCCGGGCAGCATCACGCCCCACACGAAGTTTGCGGCGGAGATATACGTGTTGACGAAGGAGGAGGGCGGTCGTCACACGCCGTTTTTCAGCGGGTATCGTCCTCAGTTTTACTTCCGCACGACGGACGTGACGGGCACAATGAAGTTGCCGGAGGGCGTGGAGATGGTGATGCCTGGGGACAACGTGCGGATAGAGGTAGAGTTAATTGCGCCGATAGCGATGGAGGAGGGCTTGCGCTTTGCGGTGCGCGAAGGTGGTCACACGGTAGGTGCAGGTGTGGTCACCAAGATTATCGAGTAAGAGCAGGAGGCAGCAGGTTATGGCGCGTCGAGACTTTCAAAACAAGGTTCGAATCCGCTTGCGCGCGTACGACCATCGAGTGCTGGACCAGTCGGTTCAGAAGATAGTGGATACGGCGCGTCGCACGGGAGCCCGCATTTCGGGACCTGTGTTACTGCCGACAGAGCGCAACCGGTTTTGCGTTATCCGCGGACCCCATATCGATAAAGAATCGATGGAGCACTTTGAACTGTGCACGCACAAGCGGCTCATCGATATTCTGGATGCCGGACCCAAAACCATCGACGCGCTCATGCGGCTGGACCTTCCCAGCGGTGTAGATATCGAAATCAAGTAGGAGCAACCACAAGATGGCGGTACAGGCGATTTTAGGCAAAAAAATCGGCATGACCCAGATCTTCGATGAGACTGGACAGGCCATCCCGGTCTCGGTCATAGAAGCGGGTCCCTGCGTGGTGACGCAGGTAAAGACCCCGGAGAAGGATGGGTATGTCGCCGTACAGGTGGGCTTCGGGGAGATTTCCCCGAAGCGGGTCAACAAGCCCATGAAAGGGCACTTTAAGAAAGCAAACGTGCCACCCATGCGCTATCTGCGCGAGGTGCCGGTAGATGACATCAGCAATCTGTCGGTAGGCACAACAATCCATGTCGCCGATGTGTTCAAGCCGGGCGACAAGGTTAAAGTGACCGGCACATCCAAGGGGCGAGGCTTTCAGGGCGTGGTGAAGCGGCACCACTTTCACGGTGGTCCGCAGTCGCATGGCTCGATGATACACCGCAAGCCTCAGTCCAGTGGCGCTACCGACGCCGCTCGCACCTTTAAGGGTGTCAAGAAGCCGGGGCACATGGGAGCAGAGCGCGTCACGCAGAAGGGGCTTACTGTGGTGCGTGTAGACGCGGAACGCAACCTGTTGCTGGTGCGCGGAGCTGTTCCCGGCGCCAACGGCGGACTGCTGATTATCGCCAGGGACGAGAGGGGGTAAGGCGATGCCAAAGGTGAGCGTGTACGATAAAACGGGACAGCCCGTGCGAGAGATAGACCTATCCGACGTGGTGTTTGCTGCCGAAGTGCGACCCGACCTGATGCACGCGGCAGTGGTCGCCGAACAGGCAAACGCCCGGCTGGGTACGGCGGACACCAAAACGCGCGGCGAGGTGCGAGGCGGTGGGCGTAAGCCCTGGCGCCAGAAGGGTACCGGGCGTGCGAGACAGGGGTCTATTCGCGCCCCGCACTGGCGACATGGCGGCGTGGTGTTCGGTCCGCATCCGCGTGACTACAGCCAGCGGCTGCCCAAGAAGATGCGCCGTGCAGCCATGCGCAGTGCACTCACCGCCAAACTGGAAGAGAACGCCATCGTCACGGTGGAGAACATCCACTTTGACGAGATAAAGACGCGCCATGCCGTGCAGTTCCTGAAGGGATTGAACATCGATGACCCGAAGCGCGTGCTGATATTGCTGCCCCAGCACGACGAGGTGGTGTGGAAAAGCTTCCGTAACCTGCCGGGCGTGGAGGTGCGCATCTCACCGGCGGTGTCGGTTCGGGATATGCTGATAGCGCGCCGGGTGATTACCACCCCGGAGGCACTGCAAAAGCTGGAGGAGGTGTGCGCCCGATGAAATCGCCATACGAGGTTATCCTGCATCCGGTGATTACCGAGCGAAGCACCGACAACGCCCGTATGGGACGATACACCTTCGCGGTGGCGCCGGATGCCAACAAGATTGAAATCAAGCAGGCGGTGGAGGCTATCTACCGGGTCAATGTGCTGAAAGTGAACGTAATGAACGTGCGGGGCAAGCGACGCCGTCTCGGACGGATGCCAGCAGGCGAGACCGCTGGCTGGAAGAAAGCCATCGTCACAGTTCAACCGGGGCAGCGCATTGAAGCGTTCGAGGTCACGTAGTGGCAATAGGAGGCGCAAAGGAGTAAGCCATGCCTATACGACAGTTAAAACCGACCTCTCCGGGTCGCCGCTTTATGGCGGTATCGACCTTTGAGGAGATTACGCGCGAGGAACCCGAGAAGTCGCTGCTCGCGCCGTTGAAGAAGAGCGGTGGACGCAACAATCAGGGAAGGATCACCACACGCTTCAGAGGGGGCGGCAACAAGCGACGCTACCGGATTATCGATTTCAAGCGCGACAAAATCGGCGTGCCGGGCAAGGTGGTCAGCATCGAATACGACCCCAACCGGTCGGCGCGCATCGCTTTGATACAATATGTCGATGGCGAGAAGCGGTACATCCTCTGCCCGGATGGGCTGAAGGTAGGCGACCAGGTGCTCAGCGGTGAGAACGCCGACATCAAGCCGGGCAACGCCCTGCCGTTGCGTGCGATTCCGCTGGGCACAGTGATACACAATATCGAGCTCGTGCCGGGCAAGGGTGGACAGCTGGTGCGCAGTGCGGGCACGGCGGCGCAGCTGGTCGCCAAAGAGGGCAAGTATGCGCAAATACGTCTGCCCTCCGGTGAGGTGCGCATGGTGCACCTCGAGTGCAAGGCGACCATTGGTCAGGTCGGGCACGCCGAGCATGAGAACGAATCGCTAGGTAAGGCTGGTAAGAGCCGTTATCTGGGCAGACGCCCGCATGTGCGAGGCTCGGCGATGACACCGCGCGACCACCCGCACGGCGGTGGCGAAGGCAAAGCGCCGATCGGTCGGCGTGGTGGACCGGTCACGCCCTGGGGTAAGCCGACCCTGGGCAAGAAGACCCGCCGTCGCAAGCCGTCGGATAAGTTCATCGTACGGCGGCGCAAGTAATCTGAAGATGGCGACTGGAGGAGCGTTGGTATGTCACGTTCGATTAAGAAGGGACCGTATGTCGACCCGAAGCTGATGAAGAAAATCCAGGCGCTCAACGCCACCGGCGAGAAGCGGATTATCAAAACCTGGTCGCGTCGGTCCACAATCCTGCCAGCGATGGTAGGACACACCATCGCGGTGCATGATGGCAGAAAGCACGTGCCGGTGTTCATCACAGAGAACATGATCGGGCATAAGCTGGGTGAGTTCGCCCCGACGCGCACCTTCCGGGGGCATCCGGGGCACCATACCGACCGCACAACACGCAAGAAGTGAGGCATAAAGATGGCACACGCAATAGCAAAGTACGTGCGTGTATCGCCGCGTAAAGCGCGGTTGCTGATAGAGGCGATACGGGGGCAGTATGTACCGGAAGCGATTGCGTTTCTGCGCTTTTCGCCCCAGCGTGCTGCCCGCCCCATCCTGAAGGTGGTTCAATCGGCGGCAGCGAACGCGGTGTTCCTGGCGGAGCGCGATGGCGGAACCGTCGACGAGGACGCTCTGAAAATAGTGCACGCCGTCGTCGACGAGGGTCCCCGTTTGAAGCGTTATCGCCCGCGTGCGATGGGACGCGCCTATCCTATCATCAAGCCGACCTGCCACATCCGGGTGGAGGTGCAGGAGGTACCGCGCCCACAGCCCGCAGGGCGACGAGCACGACGTGGTAGCGGAACTGCGCCCACAGCACCGACGAGCGAAAGTTAGCGTGAGAGAACCGGAGGAGGTTCAGTTTGGGACAGAAGATTCATCCAATCGGTTTTCGCGTGGGTATTATCCGCGACTGGGACAGTCGCTGGTACTCGGCGAAGGACTACGCGAAGTGGGTACACGAAGACTACAAGATACGTCGCTTCTTAAAGAAGGATCTGCCCAAGCGTCGTCCTGACCTGGCGTCGGCAGCGATTTCGCGCGTGGATATCGAGCGCGCAGCCAATCGGGTAGAGGTCACTATCTTTTCGGCGCGTCCGGGTATCCTTATCGGTCGGCAGGGGAGAGGACTGGAGGAGATACGCCAGGCTCTGGTGCACCTGCTGGACCCGACCTACCGCTGGCGTGCGGCACGTGAGAAGGAAGCCCGTCCCAACGTGGACGTGCATGTGCACGTGCAGGAGGTGAACGAGCCCGATAAGGACGCGCAGCTGGTGGCAGAGAACATCGCGCAGCAGATCTCGCGCCGTGTGTCCTACAAGCGCGCCATGCGTCAGGCTATCCTGCGCACGATGCGTGCAGGAGCACTGGGTATCAAAGTGCGCGTGGCTGGGCGACTGGCCGGCGCGGAGATGGCGCGCTCCGAAGTGGACAAGATGGGCAAGATTCCGTTGCAAACGATACGTGCTGATGTGGACTATGGATTTGCAGAAGCACCCACGACCTACGGCAACATCGGCGTGAAGGTGTGGATTTACCGGGGCGATATCCTGCCCGGACAGAAGGTAGAGGAGGAAAGCCGGGAGGTGACGCCGATCGTCCCGCAAGAGGGCGAGCGTCCCGCCGGGCGCCGTCGCCGGGGTCGCCGGGGAGGAAGGAGGCAACGCGGCAATGCTGATGCCGAAACGAGTTAAGTATCGCCGGCAGCATCGCGGGCGGCGCAAAGGCAAGGCGTCCGGCGCGACCAGGCTGGATTTCGGCGAGTACGGGCTGCAGGCGCTGGAATCCTGCTGGTTGACCAGCAACCAGATTGAAGCGGCTCGTATCGCAATGACCCGCCACGTGCGCCGTGGTGGAAAAATCTGGATTCGGGTCTTTCCCGATAAGCCCTACACCAAGAAACCCGCTGAGACCCGCATGGGAAGCGGCAAGGGTGCGCCGGCGGGATGGGTAGCAGTGGTCAAACCGGGACGCATTCTGTTCGAGATGGCTGGCGTGCCCGAAGAACTGGCACGCGAAGCGATGCGACTGGCGTCGCACAAACTACCAATTGCTACCAAATTCGTCACAAGACGAGATTTCGAGGGAGAATATGAAACCGTTGAAACCGGAGGAACTCCGCAAGCTGAGCCTGCCGGAGCTGCAACAGAGGTTGCAGCAGGAGATGGAGAGGCTGTTCCAGCTCCGACAGAACAAGGCGATGCGGAAGTTGAGTGATACGGCAAGCATCCGCATCACGCGGCATAACATCGCGCGCCTGCACACCATTATCACCGAAAAGCAGCGCGCGCAGAAGAGCGCGTAATGGATGGGGGGAACATCAATGGCGGAAAATGAGGTAGTCACGCGTGGGCGACGCAAGGTGCGCGTTGGAACGGTGGTGAGCGACCGCATGGATAAAACGGTAGTGGTGGCAGTAGAGCGTATGATGCGCCACCCCCTGTACGGCAAAACGGTCAAGCGCACCAAGAAGTTCCACGCACACGATGAAAACAACGAGTGCCGGGTGGGCGATGTGGTGGAGATTATGGAGACGCGACCCCTGAGCAGGACCAAGCGATGGCGCGTTGCCCGCGTGATCCAGAAAGCACAATAGGGGAGGTATCAGGCAATGATTCAGATATACACCCGGCTAAAGGCTGCCGACAACTCTGGCGCGCGTGAGCTGATGTGTATCCGTGTACTGAAAGGCTCCAACACGCGCTATGCCCGTGTGGGGGATGTCATCGTGGCTGTGGTCAAGTCGGCAACGCCCGGAATGCCGGTGAAGAAGAGTGACATCGTGAAAGCGGTGGTCGTTCGCACCAAGCAGCCGATCCGCCGTCCCGACGGCTCGACGCTGCGCTTCGACGAGAACGCCGCCGTAGTGGTTACCAATAGCCTGGAGCCTCGCGGCACACGTATCTTTGGACCGGTCGCCCGCGAGCTGCGCGAGCGCAACTTCATGCGCATCATCTCGCTGGCACCGGAAGTGCTGTAGGAGAGGAGCACCCATGAGCACTGCAACTGCCAGGAAAAAACAGAGCGGGCGAGCGGTGCGCCCGCTGAAGATACGCAAAAACGACACGGTAGAGGTCATTGTGGGCAAGGACCGGGGCAAGCGGGGCAAGGTGATCCGTACCATCCCGCGCGAAAACCGCGTGGTGGTGGATGGGATAAACCTGGTGACACGCCACCAGAAGGCACGCCCCACCACCAGCCGCGCTACCCCGCAAACGCAGACGGGGCGCGTGGTGAAACCGGCCCCTTTGCACGTGTCGAAAGTGATGCTGGTGTGCCCGCGCTGTAACCAGCGAACGCGCATCGCCATCTCGTTCACCACGGACGGCAAGCGGGTTCGCACGTGTAAGAAGTGCAAGGAGTACATCGACTCGGTGTAGATAGTATCCGCCGCATCAGGCGGTTATGGAGTGGTGTGAAGCGATGAGCGAAACGACGCAAACCCGGTATGTACCGAGGCTCAAAGAAAAATACTATCAGGAAGTGGTTCCCCAGCTGATGCAACAGTTCGGGTATAAGTCCATCATGCAGGTGCCACGCCTGGTGAAAGTCGTCATCAACATGGGCGTGGGACAGGGCGAGCAAGACCCGAAGCAGCTGGATGGGGCGGTGCGCGACCTGGCGGCAATCTCCGGTCAAAAACCGGTGATTACCCGTGCGCGCAAATCGATCTCGAACTTCCGCATCCGGCAGGGGCACCGCATCGGCGCGAAGGTCACCCTGCGCGGCGACCGTATGTACGACTTTCTGGATAAACTGATGAACATCGTGCTGCCGCGCGTGCGTGACTTTCAGGGAGTGTCGCCCAACTCTTTCGATGGGCGCGGAAACTTCTCGATGGGAATGCGCGAGCAGCTGGTGTTCCCCGAAATCGTATACGATCAGGTTGACCGCATTCGGGGAATGGACATCTGCATCGTGACCACTGCGCGCACCGACGAAGAGGCACGCGCATTGTTGACAGCTCTGGGCATGCCCTTCCGACAGCGATAAACACCGTCATCGGGCGTGACCGGAGAATTTACGACAGGAGGGCGTTTCGGTGAAACAGGTGGGCATTAAGGCGATACGCAACGTGGCGTTCGTGGGACACGGAGGCTCGGGGAAAACCAGCCTGACGGAGGCGTTGCTGTTCATTACCGGCGGTATCGACCGCATGGGCAAAGTGGAAGATGGCAATACCGTCTCGGACTTTGACGCCGATGAGGTCAAGCGCAAAATTAGCATCAACGCCTCTGTGGTGCCGGTCGAGTGGAAAGAGCACAAGATTAACATTATCGACGCCCCCGGCTATCTGGACTTTATCGGTGATATGGTGGGTGCGCTGCACGTCGCGGACGCGGCGGTGCTTGTTACCCCGGCGCAGAATGCCCCGGAGGTGGGCTTTGATATCGCCTTGGAGTATATCGAGAAACGGGGCATTGCGCGAGCCGTGTTCATCAGCAAGATGGACCGCGAGAACGCCGACTTCGAGGCGCGCTTGAAGGAGCTGCGTGAGCGGTTCGGCTCTCGCGTGGTGCCGGTGATTGTACCGATTGGCGCGGAAGCAGCGTATGAAGGTGTGGTGAACCTGATTTCCATGCGCGCAGTGCGTGGTACAGGGGCAAAGGCAACCGAGGACGACGTGCCAGCATCCATGCAGGAGCAGGTGAACCGCTATCACGAATGGCTGGAAGAATCTGCCGCCGAGGGCGATGATGAACTCACGCTGAAGTACCTGGAGGGCGAACCCCTGACCAGCGAGGAGATACAGCGCGGGCTGAAGGCAGGCATCGCCAGTGGGAAATTAATTCCTGTGGTGTGCGGCTCGGCAAGTAATCTCAACGGATTGACCGCCTTCCTGGATTTCATCATTGGCGAGTTCCCCTCGCCAGCGGACATCCCGCCGGTGAAGGGCATTAACCCGCAGACAGGTCAGGAGGAGACGCGCAGACCGGAAGACAGCGAGCCGCTGGCGGCGTTTGTGTTCAAGACCATGGCAGACCCATACGTGGGCAAACTGACCTACTTCCGCGTGATGTCGGGAGTGCTGCGTTCAGATAGCCATGTGTGGAACGCCAATAAAGAACGCGAAGAGCGCGTTGGGCAGATTTTCTTCTTGCGCGGCAAACAGCAGGAGCCGACGCCCGCGGTACATGCAGGTGACATCGGCGCCATTGCCAAGCTGCAGGAAACCAGCACCGGTGACACTCTCACCGACAGGGCGAAGCCCATCCTACTGCCGGGTATCGAGTTCCCCAGCCCGGTGTACAGTATCGCCATCCGCGCCAAGAGCAAGGCGGATGAAGATCGTCTGGGACCTGCCCTCAGCCGGTTGGCGGAAGAAGACCCCACCTTCCGGTTCTATCGCGACCCGGAAACGGGGCAGACGGTGATTTCGGGCATGGGCGAATCGCATCTGGACGTGGTCATCGAGCGAATGAAGCGCAAGTTCGGCACGGAGGTAACCACCGAGGAGCTGCGCATCCCGTATCGCGAGACCATCCGCAGCAAGGCGCAGGCGCAGGGCAAACATAAGAAGCAGACCGGTGGTCGTGGGCAGTACGGCGATTGCTGGATCGAGATAGAGCCGTATCCCGATGGCGAGTTCCTGTTTGAGGACCGCATCGTGGGCGGCGTCATCCCGAAGCAGTATATCCCTGCAGTGGAAAAGGGCGTGCGCGACGCCATGCGCCGCGGCGTGCTGGCTGGCTATCCTGTGGTAAACGTCAAGTGTGCGGTGTACGACGGTTCGTACCACACGGTGGACTCCTCGGACCAGGCGTTCCAGATAGCGGGCAGCCTGGCGTTCCAGAACGCCGCTGCGAAGGCGAACATGGTGTTGCTGGAGCCGATACTGAAGGTGGAAATCATCGTGCCCGAGGACTTTCTGGGCGACGTGATTAGCGACCTGAACGGCAAGCGCGGGCGCGTGATGGGCACAGAAAGCGCGGGCACCGGCAGACAAAAGATTACCGCGCTGGTGCCGCAGGCAGAGATGGTGCGTTACGCCATTGACCTGCGCTCCATCACGCGAGGACGCGGGCGGTTCTCGACGGAGTTCTCGCATTACGACGAAGTACCAGCGCACATTGCCCAGCAGATTATCGAGCGCGCCAGGAAAGAGCGCGCCGAGGCGGAGAAATAGGCAACTGCCTGAAGCCGCAACCTTCACGTTGCGCGAGGAGTTATCAGGAGGGAGTAACCTGTGGCGAAAGAGTGCTTAAAAGTCAAAGCGCGGCGTCCGCAGAAGTTTAAGGTGCGCGAGTACCACCGGTGCAACATCTGCGGTCGCCCTCGCGGGTATATTCGTAAGTTCGGTCTGTGCCGGATTTGCTTCCGCGAGATGGCGCATCGCGGGCTGTTGCCCGGCGTCAAAAAATCATCGTGGTAAGGTGGATGGATACCTTCGCCGTGCCTGACAGGCGCGCAGCGAACCGTCCATCACAGAAACAGAGGAGGAAAAAAGATGCCTGTCACCGACCCGATTGCGGATATGTTAACCCGTATCCGCAATGCGAACATGGCGCTCCACGAGACGGTGGAGCTGGATGCTTCTAAGCTGAAAGTGGAAATCTGCCGGATACTCAAGGAAGAAGGCTACATCAAGGACTATGAGGTTATCGAGGCAACGCCTCAGAACCGGTTACGCATCACCTTGAAGTACGGTGCGAAGCAGGGCAAGACCCGCGAGCGCGCAATCACGAACCTGCGCCGGGTGAGCAAACCCGGGTTGCGCGTGTACCGCAAGGCAAAAGACCTGAAGCCCGTCTATTTCGGCTTCGGAACTGCTATTGTCAGCACTTCGCGCGGTGTGATGACCGACAAGCAGGCTCGCCGGCTGGGTCTGGGCGGCGAGGTGCTGGCGGAAGTGTGGTAAAATAGAGTTCGCACCGGGAAAAGGAGTGTGGTAGCATGTCACGTATAGGCAAAAAACCGATACCCATACCGCCGGGTGTGGACGTACAGTGGGAGCCGGGCACAATCACGGTATCCGGTCCGCTGGGTACGCTGACCAAGAAAATACCGGCTGAGATGATGGTGAAGCGCGAGGATGGGTTCCTGCTGGTGGAGCGTCCCAGCGACGAGCGAAACCATCGCGCACTGCATGGCTTGACTCGCACGCTCATTGCGAACATGGTGGAGGGCGTCTCCAAAGGTTATGAGCGCGTGTTGGAAGTGGTGGGCGTCGGCTACCGTGCGCAGGTGGAGGGCGGCAGGCTGTCGCTCAGCGTGGGATACGCTCAGCCAAAGGTGCTGGAACCCCTGCCGGGCATCAAATTCGAGGTAGGACAGGACGTCAACACCCGTATGCCCCTAATCACCGTCAAGGGCATCGATAAAGAGGTCGTGGGTCAGCAGGCGGCGCTGATTCGGCGCGTGCGTCCACCAGAGCCTTACAAAGGTATGGGCATTAGATATCGAGGTGAACAGACACGGCGTAAAGCCGGTAAGAGTGGCAAATCTGGCGGTAAAGGCGGCGGTAAAGGGAAGGGGAAGTAAGTCATGATAGAACATAAGAACGTTGCTCCCCGTCAGAGGGGAAGGTTGCTGCGACATGCGCGAGTGCGCAAGAAGATCCGAGGGACTGCTGAGCGACCGCGCCTGACGGTGTTCCGTAGTCTGAAGTACATCTATGCGCAGGTGATAGACGACGAGAAAGGGCATACTATCGCCGCTGCCTCGTCGCTGGAGCCTGTTCTGCGCAACTCGCTACCCAGGACAGACAACGTTGAAGCCGCCAGGGCCGTTGGTCGGCTGATTGCCGAACGCGCTATCGATGCTGGAGTGCGACACGTGGTGTTCGACCGCGGCGGCTACAAGTATCACGGTCGCGTCAAAGCGCTGGCGGATGCGGCACGAGAAGGGGGACTGGAGTTCTGAGATGGCACGAATAGACCCGGAGACACTCAATTTGCAGGAGCGCGTTATCCGTACGAACCGCGTGCAGAAGACGCACAAGGGCGGTCGTACGATGAGCTGGAACGCGCTGGTAGTGGTTGGCGACGGGGAAGGACACGTGGGCGCAGGGCTGGGAAAAGCCCGTGCCATTCCCGATGCCATTCGCAAGGGCGTGGAAGACGCCAAGAAACGGCTGATTGAGGTACCGATTGTGGGCACCTCGATCCCGCATGAGGTGGTCACCTCGTTTGGGGCGTCGACGGTGATTTTGAAGCCTGCCTCGCCCGGTACCGGTGTGGTAGCAGGCACCTCGATGCGCGCTATTCTGGAAGCCGCCGGCGTCAAAGACGTGCTGGGCAAGTGCCTGGGCTCCCGAAACCCCATCAACGTGGCATGGGCTACCATCAAGGCGTTGCAGATGCTCAAGCGCGTGGAGCAAGTGGCAGAGATGCGCGGTAAACAGCCGGCGCAAGTAGTGCCATGGATGCGAAAATACCTGGAAGGCAAGGAGGAGGGAACGACCGATGGCTCTTAAGATTACCCTCGTCCGTAGCCCCATTGGCTATAGCAAGAGACAGAAGCGTACTGTGGAGGCGCTGGGCTTGCGCCGCCTTCAGCAGAGCGTGCTGAAGCCCGATAACCCGGCTATCCGGGGCATGGTGCGCAAGATAAGTCATCTGGTAACTGTCGAAGAGGTGGCTGACAACGCGGTCACAGAGGAGGCAGCAAATGTTTCTGCATGAACTGAAACCCAATCCCGGCGCTACCCATCGCCGCAAGCGAGTGGGACGAGGCATCGGGTCGGGGCATGGCAAGACCGCCGGTCGCGGCACGAAAGGACAGAAGGCACGCGATCAGGTGCCGCTGACCTTTGAGGGTGGACAGACGCCATTGCACCGCCGCCTGCCCCGCCTGAAGGGGTTCAAGAACCCTACCCACAAGGAGTACACGATTATCAACGTGGCTCTGCTGGAGGAGCGCTTCGAGGCGGGTGATGTAATTACCCCTGAGTTGCTGCTGGAGCGCCGGATTATCAAAAAGCTGGAAAAAGACGGCTTAAAGGTGCTTGGTGAGGGCGAACTGACCAAAGCGCTCACCGTGCGTGCCCATAAATTCAGCAAATCTGCCGAGCAGAAGATTACCGCTGCAGGAGGCAGTGTGGAGGCGATTTAGCCATGCTTGAAACGCTGGTAGCCGCATGGAAGTTACCCGACCTGCGCAAACGTATCCTGTTTGTGTTCGGGGCGTTCGCCGTGTACACCGTGGGGTTGCATATTCCCGTTCCCGGCATCGACCACGCCGCGATGGAACGCCTGTTTGCGCAGGGGGGGGTATTTGGATTGGTGGACGTGTTCTCCGGCGGTGCGCTGCGTAAATTCACCATCTTCGCGATGGGCATCGTGCCGTACATCAACGCCTCCATCATCATGCAGCTGCTGGTAGCCGCATTGCCACAACTGAAGGAGCTGCAAAAGGAGGGGGAGACCGGGCGCAAGGAAATCGCCAAGTACACCCGCTACCTGACGGTGGCTCTGGCGTTCCTGCAATCGCTGGGAATCAGCATCACGCTGGTGCGCTCGCAGATCCTCACCGCCAACTGGTGGCAGCTCATCGTGACGGCAGTGGTGCTCACCGCCGGTACCATGTTCCTGCTGTGGCTGGGTGAACAGATTACCGACAAGGGCGTGGGCAACGGCGTCTCGCTCATCATCTTCGCGAGCATCACCGCCAGCCTGCCCTGGCAAATATCCAAAGTGTGGGAATCTACTTCGCTGCAGCAGGCGTGGATCAGCCTGATTCTGCTGGCGGTGGTGTTCCTTGCGACCATCGTGGGTATCGTGTACGTCACTCAGGCTCAGCGGAAGATACCCATTCAGCACGCGAGGCGCATCGTGGGAATGCGGCAGGTCGGCGGGCACAGCTCGTTCCTGCCGTTGAAAATCGCGATGGCGGGCGTCATCCCGATCATCTTCGCTATCTCACTGATGCTGCTTCCGATGACTATCGCCACCGCTATCCCGGGCGAAACGGGGTGGGTCTATTATCTGAAACGGGCAGCGCAGTGGCTGGCACCGGGAGACAACGCCTTCGCTCTGCTGATGTACGGTATCGTCATCGTGATTTTCACCTACTTCTACACCGCGGTGCAGTTCGACGTCAACGACATCGCAGACAACCTGAAGAAGTACGGTAGCTACATCCCAGGCATCCGCCCCGGCAAGCCGACGGCGGACTATCTGGATAAAGTGGTGTCGCGCATTACCTTTGCGGGCGCGCTGTTCCTGGCGACGGTAGCGTGCATCCAGTATATCGCGCCGACCATCACGGGAGTAGACATCGGTACCTTCTCGCTGGTGGGAGGCACATCTCTGCTCATCGTGGTTGGGGTCGCACTGGATACGATGCAGAGCATCGAAGCGCAAATGCTGATGCGTAACTACGAAGGCTTCCTGCGGGAGTAGAGGCGGGGAACCCTTACTGCCCCTGGAATGACAGGGGCGGTTTTGTGTGGTCATGCTGGGCATCCGCGAAGCATCTGCTGGTAACGGCAGCATCAGACAACGTTACGGATAGGAGCGGAAGCAACCGATGATATGGATATTTTTGGGTGCGCCTGGTGCGGGCAAGGGCACACAGGCGGAGCGTCTTCAACAGGATTTCGGTTTCGTGCAGATTAGCACGGGTGAGCTGCTGCGGGAAGCGATGAGAGCGGGCACTGAGTTAGGCAAAACCGTGCAGGGCTACGTCACGCGCGGTGAGCTGGTGCCGGATGAGGTGGTCGCTTCGGTGCTCCGGGAGCGGCTGGTGCGGGGTGACACCGGCACGGGGGTGATACTGGACGGTTTTCCACGCACCGTGCATCAGGCAGAGATCCTGGAGCAAATGCTGGCTGAACACTGCTGGCAGTTGTGCGGGGTGTTGTACCTGGACGCTTCGGAAGAAGTGGTGCAACAGCGTTTGGGCGGCAGGCGAAACTGCCCGCAGTGTGGAGCCAACTATCACGTGGTCACCATGCCGCCCAAGGTGGAGGGACGTTGCGACCGTTGTGGGGCGCAGCTAGTGGTGCGTCCTGATGACACGCCAGAGGCTATCCGCAAGAGGCTGGAAGTCTACCATCGACAGACGGAGCCGCTGGTGCTTTTTTACAGTCAGCGTGGTTTACTGGAGCCTATCGATGCCAGCGGCGAGGTAGATGAGGTATACCGGGCGGTGAAAGAGTCGGTCTCGCGTCGCTGGCAGCGATGTCTGGAAAACGCATGATCATTATCAAGAGCCCAGCAGAGATAGAGAAGATACGTGTTGCAGGCAGAGTACTGGCCAGAATCCTGCGTACACTCGGTGAGTCGATAACGCCCGGCGTTACCACGACGGCGGACCTCGATGCGCTAGCGGCTATTCTGGTGAAAGAGGCTGGTGGACGCGCCGCGTTCAAAGGTTATATGGGCTATCCCGCCCATATTTGCACTTCGGTGAACCATCAGGTGGTGCATGGATTGCCGTCGAATCGGGTGCTGATGCCGGGAGATATACTGAGCATCGATATGGGTGTGGAACTGGATGGTTATTACGCCGATGCCGCTGTTACCGTACCGATTGGCGAGATTGCGCCAGAGGCACAGCGGCTGCTGGATGTCACCCGCCAGGCGCTGTACGTAGGGATTGACCAGGCGCAGGTGGGGAAGCGCATCGGCGATATCGCCTCCGCCATTCAGAGGTTTGTGGAGAAGCAGGGTTACTCGGTGGTGCGCGAACTGGTGGGGCATGGGGTGGGCAAAAAGATACACGAAGACCCACCGGTACCGAACTACGGAAAGCCGGGTACCGGACCGTTGCTTCGTGAAGGCATGACGCTGGCGATTGAGCCGATGGTGAACCAGGGTAAGCCGCAGGTGGTGTGTCTGTCCGACAAATGGACAATAGTGACAGAGGATGGCAAACTCTCTGCTCACTTTGAGCATACAGTAGCCATTACTCGTAAGGGTCCCCTGATCCTTACAGTAGAGTAAGAACACACCCGTTGCGCGGGTGGGGATAGAGGCTATGGCTAAGAAACAGGAGCCTGTCGAGAAGGAGAAAGGGCTTCAAGTAGAAGGCACAGTGGTGGAGACCCTTCCGAACGCGATGTTTCGCGTGCAGATTCAGGAAGGTCACATTGTGCTGGCGCACGTTTCCGGGAAGATGCGGATGCACTTCATCAAAATCTTGCCCGGGGACCGTGTGCTGGTGGAACTGTCGCCCTATGACCTGACTCGCGGGCGGATTATCTATCGCTACAAATAGCGCGTGGTCGCCCGGTAACACGGAGGGGGAGCACTTGCCGAAAGGGGGAGACTTTCGGTATAATAGGTATTTGCGTGTCCGTTTGGGCTTTGGATTCGGGCTGAAAAGGGGTTCAGACCATGAAGGTTAGAGCATCAGTGAAGAAAATCTGCAACGATTGCAAAATCATAAGGCGCAGAGGTGTGGTTCGGGTCATCTGCAAAAAGAACCCGAAACACAAGCAGCGTCAGGGTTAAGGAGGCAGTACGTTGGCACGCATTGCTGGTGTAGACTTGCCACGAGATAAGAAGATCGAGTATGCCCTGCCGTATATCTACGGCATCGGGCTGTCGAGCGCGCGTAAGATACTGGCACAGTGCGGGATTGACCCGTCGACGCGCGTGCGCCAGCTCACGGAAGGCGAAATCAGCCGTCTGCGCGAGGTGATCGACCGCGAGTATCGCGTAGAGGGCGAACTGCGTCGTGAGGTGCAGCAGAACATTCGTCGTCTTATCGAGATAGGCTGCTATCGTGGTTTGAGACACCGCCGTGGACTGCCGGTGCGAGGTCAGCGCACACGAACCAATGCGCGCACCCGCAAAGGTCCGCGCCGCACCGTGGGTACCAAACGGAAGAAGAAGTAATAGAGGAGGCATCACGAGATGGCGAGAAAAGCCGTTACCACGCGACAAAAGGTAAAACCGAAGAAGAACATTGTTCACGGTGTTGCGCATATCCAGTCCACCTTTAATAACACGATAGTGGCGATTACCGATGTCAATGGCAACGTCATTGCCTGGTCAAGCGCAGGCGTAGTGGGTTTCAAAGGCGCGCGCAAGGGCACTCCTTTCGCGGCACAAATGGCGGCGGAGGACTGTGCCCGTAAGGCAATGGAACACGGTGTGCGCAAGGTAGATGTGGAAGTCAAGGGTCCGGGACCCGGACGTGAAACCGCTATCCGTGCCCTGCAGGCGGTAGGGCTGGACATTCTCTCCATCAAGGACGTGACACCGGTACCTCATAATGGCTGTCGTCCGCCCAAGCGACGCCGGGTGTAAAGGAGCAGGAGGAGTTTCATTCGATGGGTATTGCATCACCGAAGTGTCGTTTGTGTCGCCGCGAGGGCGTCAAGCTGTTTCTCAAGGGCGAGCGGTGCTACACCAAGAAATGCGCGATCGAGCGTGAAAGCCGTCGCAAGCCGCCCGGACAGCATGGCGCCATGGCAGTGAGCAAGAAACTGACCGACTATGGAAAACAGTTGCGGGAGAAACAGAAGCTGCGGCGCATTTATCGCATGGAGGAACGCCCGTTCCGCACGTACGTGGATGAGGCAATCCGACGTCCGGGCGTGGCGGGAGAAAACCTGCTGCAGCTGCTGGAAATGCGGCTGGACAACGTGGTCTACCGGCTGGGATTGGCGGTTTCTCGCGACCAGGCGCGGCAGCTGGTCTCTCATGGCTTCTTCACGGTGAACGGGCGAAAGGTGAATATTCCCTCATACCAACTGCGTCCTGGTGACGAAGTGTCCGTAGCGCAGGGTAAGCGCGACTCCGAACCGATACGCAGTAACCTCGCGAAGCGGGGAGCACATATCCCCGAGTGGTTGACCTTCGACACCACAACGCTGACGGGACGGGTGGTGGCACGTCCGACCCGTGAGCAGATTGATACCGATGTCGAAGAGCAGATGGTTATCGAATTCTACTCGCGATAACGGCGTTCTGGTGTTCGCGGTGTGCGGATAGTACGAGAAAAGCACATAGCGAACACCGATGACCGGGCGAGATGGACAAAATGCCGTAAGGAGGCAGAGAGTCCGAACGATGGCAGAACCATTACTTGTGCCGCGTATCGAATCGATCGAGCAAAGCGGCACCTATGGCAAATTTGTCGTGGAACCTCTGGACAGGGGGTTCGCTACCACGCTGGGCAATGCCCTGCGGCGTGTGCTGTTGTCGTCTATTCCGGGCGCGGCAGTCACCGCCATCAAGGTGGAAAAAGTGCTTCATGAGTTCTCCACCATTCCCGGTGTGAAGGAAGACACCACCGAGCTGATTTTGAACATCAAGGAGCTGGCGGTGCGCGCACCGGGCGGTGGTAGACCGAACGAAGTCATCACGCTGACCGTGGACGCACGTGGACCGGGGATGGTGACCGGCGCAGACGTACGCTGCCCCAACGATGTGGAGATTGCCAACCCTGAGGTGTACCTGGCGACCATCAGCGAAGAAGGGGCAACCCTGCGGATGGACCTGTACGTGCAGCGGGGGCGAGGCTATGTGGCACCAGAGAAGGTGACCTTGCCGGATTCTCTGGCGAAGACCATCGGCGTCATACCTATCGGTGCGATGTTCTCGCCGGTACGTAAGGTGAACTATATCGTGGAGTCCACGCGCGTTGGCTTTAAGACCGACCTGGAGCGGCTCACGCTGGAGATATGGACGAACGGTACCATCTATCCAGTGCACGCGTTGCAGGATGCCGCACGGATTCTGCGTGAGTTCATGGACATGTTCGTGCGCATGGATGCCAGCTCCGCGTTGCCACTGTCTCCGGAGACCGTGCTGCTGCCTGCCAATGTGCCAGATGTGCGGGTGGAAGAGCTGGATTTCTCGGTGCGTACCTATAACTGCCTGAAAAGGGCAGGTATAAGCAGCGTACGCGACCTTGTGCACCGCACCCAGAGCGAATTGATGAGCATTCGCAACTTCGGAAAGCGGTCGCTGTACGAGGTGCGGGAAAAACTGGCGCAGCTCGGTTTGACCCTGCGCGGCGAGGACCTGGCGCAGGTGATGGAGGAACTGGCGGCATCTGCCGAGGCGCACAAGGAAGAGAAAGAGGAAGAAGAAAGCAAGGAGTGAGTTATGCGACATCTGGTTGGTCATCGTAAACTGGGACTGCCCAGCGACCAGCGTCGTGCGCTGTTGCACGGGCTGACGCAGCAGTTGTTTATTCACGAAGCCATCCGCACCACCGATACACGGGCGAAAGAGGTGCGTTCCATTGCCGAGAAGATACTCACGCTTGCGAAGCGCAACGACCTGCACTCGCGGCGGCTGGCTCGACGCATCTTGAAGTCCGAGAGCCTGGTGAAGCGGGTGTTTGATGAAATCGCCCCGCGTTATGCCAGCCGGAACGGTGGTTACACGCGCATCGTGCGGCTGGGTAACCGTCGTGGCGATGGCGCGATGCTGGTGCTGCTGGAGCTCATCCAGTGAGCTTTGTCTATGCGTACAATTGCCGTGGTCATCGAATATGATGGCACGGACTTTGCAGGTTTCCAGGTACAGCGTGGTAAGCGCACCGTGCAGGCGGAACTCTGCCGGGCGGTGCAAAGGATAACCAGAGAGTCGGTACCTGTTATCGGCGCAAGCCGGACAGACGCGGGGGCACATGCTACCGGGCAGGTGGTGCATTTTCGGACCACATGCCGTATTCCGGTGGAGAGAGTACCCGCAGCACTGAACAGCGTGCTGCCAAAGGACGTCGCCGCGCGCCGGGCGTGGGAAGCCGATGAAGGTTTCCATGCGCGATACAGTGCCCGTTCGCGGGTGTATCGCTATACGATATGGAACCACCCTGTGCGCTCTGCGCTGATGGAGCGGTATGCCTATCGCGTGAGTCAGCCTCTGAATGTGGAGGCGATGCTAGAAGCGACAAGGTATCTTGTGGGCAAGCACGATTTTGCGGCTTTCGCCTCGGAGGCTGGAAGATACCGTAATACGGTGCGAGAGGTATACCGGGCTGAACTGCAGATGCGCTTGCCGCTGGTGTGGTTGCGCATCGAAGCAAACGGTTTTCTGCAGGGCATGGTGCGCGCCATCGTGGGCACGTTGATAGAGGTCGGGTTGGGTAAGCGTTCACCCGACACAATGGAACATCTGCTCCAAGGCAGCGCCAGAGGCCGTGCCCTGTTTCGTGTGCCGGCACACGGGTTGTGCCTGGTAAGGGTGAACTACGACGAGAGCACTATTCGGAGGAGCGAACGAACAGGCGGGTAAAGGGCAATGACAATGAAAACCTATTCAACCAAACCATCAGACATCAAACGAGAGTGGTTCGTGGTGGATGCGACGGATAAACCACTGGGTCGCCTGGCGGCGGAGGTGGCAAAGATACTGCGCGGTAAGCACAAACCCATCTTCGCGCCACATCTGGATACCGGCGACTTCGTGATTGTGGTCAACGCCAGCAAGGTGAGGTTGACCGGTCACAAGGACGAGGAGCTCATCTACTGGCACACCATGTGGCCTGGCGGCTTGCGTTCTGTCTCGCGGGGCAAGCTGATTGCCGAGAAGCCGGAGCGAGCAATCCGTCGCGCCGTGAAGGGTATGCTGCCGCACAACAAACTGGGCGCGGCGATGATTCGCAAACTGAAGGTGTACGCCGGTCCCGAGCATCCACACGAGGCACAACAGCCGAAGCCGTTAGAGATTAAGGTTTAGTGAGGGAGACTATGGCACAGGAGCAGGTACGCTACTACGCAACCGGTCGCCGCAAGACGGCGGTCGCGCGGGTCTGGCTGATGCCCGGCACAGGCAACATCACCATCAACGGCAAGCCTGCGCGTGAGTATCTGGGCAGGTATACGCTGGAGGCGATGGTGAATCAGCCTTTCGCCGTGACCAACACCGAGGGGCAGTTCGATGTGATTGCCTATTGCAAGGGAGGCGGCATCAGCGGACACGCTGGCGCGGTGCGGATGGGTATTGCCCGTGCGCTGCTTCAGGCGAAGCCGGAGCTGCGTCCCACCCTGCGTCAGCTGGGCATCGTCACCCGCGACCCGCGCGTCAAAGAACGCAAGAAATACGGTCGCAAGCGCGCACGCCGTGCCTTCCAGTACGTCAAGCGCTAATCTCGCTGCGAAGCGAAACCCCCCGCTCCTGCGAGCGGGGGGAAGTTTACCACATCGCGGCGTAGCGTAACCCCTCGGTATCCCACCAGCGCAGCGTGACTTTTTCCGCAAAGTCCGCACATTCTTCCCACTCACGCACCATCAACGGTTCGCCCCGCGCCGCTTCGAACTGCAAACCCAAAGAGGCATTGTTGAGCAGGACCACATCTACCGGCAGGCGTACCGCCCGCTCGAGGTCGTTCGCGATGTCGAACGATAGCAGCAGCGGATCTTGGTTACGAAGCGCATCCGGGTGGACGTAGACAGCGATATCGATGTCTTCGAAGCTACCGTTCAGCAGGAACGAGCCGAACAGGTAAGCAAAACGTATCTCTTCCCACTGCATCAGGCGTTCTCGCAGAACCTCGCAGATGTGTTGTTTTTCCTCCGCACTCTTACGGTGGCGCATGTTTTTGCCCTTTCACAAACACTTGAACGCTGTCGATAAATGCTTCCCAGTCTTGTATGCTCTGTTGCACAATCTGGTAGACACGGACGTCATCCACCAGCTGATACCGATGAACCAGCATGTTGCGGAAACGCGCCATCTGCACCAGCCGCGCCGCCAACTCCGCAGACACCACTCCGAGCTCCGATAATTGCTCAAAACACGATGGTATGCTGTCGGGAGCCTGTCCTTTGAAACGCGAGAAAAGATGACTGCACACCTGAGCGCACGATTCAATGCCCATGAGCAGGCGATATTTGGCGGCGTCTACCGCTTCCCGATTTGTCAGAAACTGTTGCTGGCTCATCTGCGCATAGGGCTCCAGCAGAGCCATTGCCTGCCGGATTTCTGCTATTCGCTGTGCGATAAGTTCTTCGTTGAATCTTGCCATTTCGCTATCCTTATCGTGGGATGGTGCGAACAGCAGGTTCACTCGACCAGCACTGCCCGCGCCCCGTCCAGTATCGCAAAGACGCCTTCTTGCTGGGCAGCCTGGCGAGCATCCGCGCTTAGCCACCCACCCGCTACCACTGGCATCGTGTGCCAGCCGAGTTTGGTGAAGGTGTGCGCCCTTCGGGACGCTCTCTGGACATCGCTCACGCCAATGCCCCACGAAACTTCTACAATCAGGTATACCTCCTCACCATCGGTTCTGCGCCGTCCGCGCACCACGACATCGGTCTGTACCAGGTCCTCGCGCTCTTGCTCTGTCAAAATGCCCTGATCCAGCGCGTCGTCCAGCAGCTGACAAAGGTCGTCGTGGTCGATGGCGCGCGTTCGCCTGATGAGTTTGCTAAAGTACATCGCCGCACGCGAGTGATAGCGGTCCTCCGGAAAGAACTCCTTCAGCTTCGCGACATCGTCGCCAATCTTCTGGAGGGATTGTGCAAGCGAGTTCACAACAGTAGTCAGCTCCTCCATACGCCGTGCAAGCGCTTTTAGCTCTTCGGCTATCTGGTCGACCCGAGCGGTCAGTTCGTCTACGCGCGCGGTGAGTTGCTGGATTTGTTCTGTGGTTTGGCGTTGAGCCTCTGTCAGCTGGCGGATTTGTTCGTCGGTGCGCTGCTGAGCCTGAACCAGCTGGCTGACAGTCTCAGGCAGCGTCAGCAGGTCGTCGGTGAGAAGCAACCGGCGCAGTTCTGCCCGCCACTCTGGATGCTGTTCCAAAGCTGCGATGAGTTCACGAAAATCACCCATGCCCAATCTCCGTTATCTCGAACCTTTAGTTTTCCACCACTCATTATAGCACAACCGCTGTTTTTCTTTTCTCTCTTCCGCGCTTGACTTTTGCTGTTGCTTCCGATAAGGTACTGATTAGAAGGAGGTATAGTGAGCATGAACGCGACATTGCAACGATGGCTACAGGAGCAGCTGGACGAGCTGAAGCGCCAGCATCTTTATAAAGTACCGCCCATCCTGCAGAGCGCGCCCGGAGGACGTGTGGTGCTCAACGGCAAAGAGGTCGTGAACATGTCCTCCAATAACTATTTGGGGCTTTGCACACATCCGCGCATGAAACAGGCGGCTATCGAGGCGATTGAGAAGTGGGGCGTTGGCGCAGGAGCGGTACGCTGGATCGGCGGTACGATGAGTATCCACGATGAGCTGGAACAGAAGCTTGCCGAGTTCAAAAAGACCGAAGCGGTGCTGGTGTTCCAGTCGGGCTTTGCCGCCAATTCGGGAACCATTCCGGCGGTGATGCAGGAGGGCGATGTGATTATTTCCGATGAGCTGAACCACGCCAGCATCATCGACGGAGTGCGTCTGAGCGGTGCCGCCTACAAAAAGAGCGAAGGTTATGTGTACCGGCACAAGGATATGAACCACCTCGAAGAGATTCTGAAGCGGTGTGGGCACTTCAAGAAGCGCATGATTATCACCGATGGCGTGTTCAGCATGGATGGCGACATCGCGCCGCTGCCGGACATCGTGGCGCTGGCGGAGAAGTACGATGCGCTCGTGATGGTGGACGATGCCCACGCCAGCGGCGTACTGGGCGAACACGGTTCGGGTACCACCTCCCATTTCGGGCTGTATGGACGGGTGGATATCCAGCTGGGCACGCTCTCCAAGGCGTTCGGCGTGATCGGCGGGTATATCGCGGGGTCGCGCCTGCTGAAGGAATGGTTAATCAACCGCGGGCGACCGTATCTGTTCAGCACGGCACATCCTCCGGCAGTGGTAGCCGCGCTCATCGCCGCAGTGGATATCCTGATGACCGACCCCGAGCCGATGAAGCGTCTCTGGGAGAATACTCGCTACTGGAAGGAGAACCTGCGGAAGCTGGGCTTCGACACGATGGGTAGCGAAACGCCCATCACGCCCGTCTACATCGGCGAGGAGGAGAAGGCGCAACGGATGCAGCAGCGGCTGTTCGAGGAGGGTGTCTTCGCACTGGGTATCGTGTATCCCACCGTGCCCAGAGGGAAAGCGCGGATTCGCACCATGCCTTCCGCGGTACATACCCGCAAGGATTTGGACGACGCGCTGGAAGCCTTCGCCAAAGTAGGTAAGGAGATGGGGCTTATCTGAAGGCGATATGGCGAAAGAAGACGCGCTACAGCGGGTGCAAACAGACATCGAGGCTGGCAATCTCGGCAGGGCGCGCGATCGCTTGCATGGGCTTATATGGCAATACCCTAACGACCTGTCTCTTCGCGCCCGACTCGCAGAAGTGTACTGGCAGCTTCGGTTCCCTGCCATGGCTGGTTGCTACTGGTATTTGGAAGAGCCGGCGAGCGACAAGATTCGGGAAGCCCAGGCGGAGTTCGAGCGATTCTGCGGACGTGACCCTTTGCACATGCTGCAGCGTCTAAAGTTTCGAGGCGACGCGGCAAGTATGCCTCCGTATGCCCGCGAGAAGCTGCTCGGGTTACAGAGAGATTGCGAGCGGAAGCATGGATGCTATCCCGACTTCTCCAAACAGCCAGCCTACTGTCGCACGGGTGGTTGGAAAGAACAGGTTCTGCCGTGGGGTTGTGTCGCGGGGATAGCTGCTATGCTTCTCCTTGCGGCAATCGGACTCGTGACGGTATTGCAGTGGCTTTTTCGTGGTTAACTGTTTTACCGCCACAGTCGTTTCACCGGCGCGCCGGTGAGCAGTTCGTGTGTCTCGCGCAGGAGCGCGGGGATGTTCAGCTTTAGCGGACACCGGGGCAGGCAGTCTCCGCAGTCGGTACACGCGTCCGCCTGCACACCGGGAAACCAGTGCCCGCCGTTACCGAAAAGGTTATAGCGGAACTTGCCGAACTCCACCATATCGAACGCCTTCGCCATGTTGCGCAGGCGCAACACCTCGGGGATATGGATGTCCTCCGGGCAGGGCAGGCACTCAAAGCAGTAGGAGCAGTAGGTATGGCCCAGCTCCCGCTTCATGGTTTCGTCCATGCGCTGCAGGATGGCTTGTTCCTCTGGGTTCAGCGGCTCCACACGGTCTGCCATCCGCAGGTGGGCGTCCCACTCCTCCGGCTTACCTGCGCCGACGGTGAGGGTGGTCACGGCGGGGTCACTGAGCAGGAACCGCTGGTTGATTTCGATGGGCGTGTAAGGCGCTGTTACCTGCCGGAGCTTTTCCGGAGCGATGTGTAACTGACCGCCCTTATCGGTGGGTGAGATAATCAGCACGCCCATGTCCAGCTCTTCCGCCAGGCGAATTGCCGGGTAATTGCGCTGGTTGAAGTAATAGTAGTGCAGGTTTACCGACTCGAACTCGCCGGTGCGCATGGTATCCAGAATCACCTCCAGCGGGGCGTGGGTGGAGAAACCCAGATGGCGCACGATACCCTCCTGCATCGCCCGGCGGATGCCGTCCAGACAGCCGCCCTTGCGCACCGACATCTCCAACAGCTCGTAGTTATTGATGCCGTGGAGGTCCAGGTTGTCGATGTAGTCAATGCCCATTCGCTGGCAGGACTCGTCGATGTAGCGGCGCATCTCGTCGGCAGCAGGGGTGGGTGCGATCTTGGTAGTGATAATGAGCTCCTCTCGCTTCACTGGCAGATGCGGCAGCCACATGCCGATAAGATGCTCGCTGTTGCCGTAGCCTCGCGCGGTTTCGAAGTGATTGACACCCACTTCCAGCGCGCGTTTCATGGTGAGGAAGGCATTTTGCTCGGCGCGGGCGCGCTCTTTCGGTGACAGTTCACCAAAGGGGATACGCATTGCCCCGAACGTAAGCACCGAGATACGCAGATTGGTCCTGCCAAAACGACGATATTGCATCCTGTCAGCCCTCTCGTTTTTCTGCAGGTTTAGCGTTGGCAAACGTGTTTTCCTGCCCCGCCCGACGAGCGGGCGGGGCAAGGGGTTCGCTACCATCGCTCGCTGATGGACTTCGCCTGCATGAACAGCAGCAGGTAGTCGCTTCCGCCCGCTTTCGAGTCGGTGCCAGACATGTTGAAGCCGCCAAAGGGCTGCACGCCCACCAGCGCGCCGGTAATCTTGCGGTTGAAGTAGAGGTTCCCTACGTGGAACTCATGCCGGGCGCGCTCCAGATGTCGGCGATTGTTCGAATAGACGCCGCCGGTCAGCCCATACTCCGTACCATTCGCGATTTGCAGCGCGTGGTCGAAGTCGCGTGCCTTGATTACTGCCAGCACCGGCCCGAAAATCTCCTCCTGAGCGATTCGCGCGTTGGGGTCCACGTCGGCAAAGATGGTGGGAGGCAGGAAGTAACCATCGCCGGGCAGACGCTCTCCGCCGAGCACCAACCTGCCCTCAGTGCGACCGATGTCGATATAGCCCAGTATCTTGCGCAGAGCAGCTTCGTCGATAACCGCCCCCATGAAGTTGCGACCGTCTACCGGGTCACCGACGGTGTTCTGTTTCGCGCGTTCCACCACCATCTCCAAGAATCGGTCGTATACCACCTCGTGAATCACCAGTCGCGAGCAGGCGGAGCACTTCTGTCCCTGAAAGCCGAAGGCAGACCAGTTAACGCCCTCCAACGCCGATTCGAGGTCGGCATCTTCGTCGATAATGATACAGTCTTTACCGCCCATCTCCAGAATGGTGCGTTTCAGCCAGATTTGACCGGGCTGGGGCTTTGCCGCCAGCTCATGGATGCGCAACCCCACCTCTTTGGAGCCGGTGAAGGCGATGAATCGGGTGAGCGGGTGCGTAACCAGCACGTCTCCCACACTGCTGCCAGGTCCGGGCAGGAAGTTGATAACGCCGGCGGGCAGGCTCGCTTCCCGCATCACCTCCATGAACTTCGCGGCAATGGTGGGAGACGCGGACGCCGGCTTCAGCACGACCGTGTTGCCCGTCACGATGGCGGCAGTGGTCATGCCCGTCAGGATGGCGAGTGGGAAATTCCAGGGGGGTATCACCGCACCCACGCCCAGCGGGATGTAGCGCAACTCGTTCTCCTCGCCCGGATAGTCCACGACCGGCTGCGGCGGACCGAGGCGCATCATCTCGCGGGCGTAGAACTCCATGAAGTCAATCGCCTCGGCGACATCGGCATACGCCTCTACCCACGACTTGCTCACTTCATAAACCATCCACGCCGCCATCTCGTAGATGCGCCGGCGCATGATTGCCGCCGCCTTCAGCAGGTAACGGGCGCGCTCATCATAAGGCACGCGGCTCCAGGTGCGGAAGGTATCATACGCTACACGCACTGCCCTATCTGCCAGGTCAGGCGTGGCTTTGGCGAAGCGCCCAATCATCTGCGAGGGTCGGGCGGGGTTGATGGAGATAAAGGTTTCGGGAGTCTTTACTTCGTCGCATCCGATGATGAGGGGATACTCTTTGCCGAGTTCGCTTTCCACCTTACGAAGGGCTTCCAGCATTCTCTGGCGGTGAACCTCCTCGTTGAAGTTCACCACCGGCTCATTCTTGAAAGGGGGTAACATGGTCACTCCTCCTCGAGACTTCGGGTCCATGTGCAGCTTTATTATATCCCATACTCGCCTCCGAGTGCAGGCGAACCTGCTGGACACAGCGAACTATATTTTTCACGGAAAGAGGTGATGGAACATGCGGATGTTCACGATTTTGTTCGCAGGAGGCATTGTGATGGCGCAGACGACAGGAGAACCGGTCAAACTGGCGGAAGGCTTTCAATTCTGTGAGGGGCCAGCGTACGAACGCAGTACGGGTTACCTCTACTTGGTGAACTGCCAGAGTGACAACATCCACCGTGTTTACCCCGATGGCAGGGTGGAGGTATTCGCCAAAGCACCCGGCAGCGGCAACGGCTCTACCTTTGCAAAGGATGGCACGTTGTGGGTGTGCGACTACAAGCGCAAGGCGATTGTACGCTATGACCGTAGCGGCAAGCCGGAAGTCATGGCGGAGGAGTGCGAGGGCAAACCCTTCCTGGGGCCGAACGACCTCTGCTTTGACTCGAAAGGCAACCTGTATTTTACCGACCCCGCAGGCTCTTGGGACAGACCCATCGGTGCGGTGTACCGGCGCAATGCCGATGGCAGGGTACAGCGGCTGGCGGAAGGCTTGCAGTTCCCTAACGGCATCGCACTGAGCCGCGACGAGAAGTGGTTGTACGTGGCGGAGTCGCCGCGCAACCGCATCTTGCGCTGGCAGATACGCCCGGACGGCACGTTGGGCGAGATGGAGGTGTTTATCAACCTGCCTCCCCCCGGCGGACCCGACGGTATGCGCTTTGACTCGCGCGGCAACCTGTGGATTGCGCAGTTTGGGGCAGGCAAAATACTGGTGGTCAGCCCGAACGGCAAACTGTGGCGCAGCTATCCCGCAGGCGGACAGAACCCTACCAACGTGGAGTTCGGCGGCAAGGATAACCGGACGTTATACATCACCGAAACCGAGACCAACGCTGTGTATACCATCCGTGCGCCGTATCCGGGTTTCAGACGGTGGTAGCGGTTCCGGCAGACTGATGTCTGCATGCGGAAGGGGCTACGGCGATGCGGCTGGCGGAATACGTGTATATGTTTCTGCAGAACGAAGAGGTGCGCAAGCGGGTGGTGCATGTGCATCTGCTGGAGGCGACCGCCGGGCGCACCGGCACGATCAGCAGCCCCTTGCCCCAGGTACTGGAGCAGGCATTGCGCCGGCGGGGTGTGGGGGTGCTGTACAGCCATCAGGCGCAGGCGCTGGAGGCGGCACGACGCGGCGAGAACGTCGTGGTGGTCAGCGGTACCGCCTCCGGCAAAACGCTGTGCTACAACCTGCCCGTGCTGGAAAGCATCCTGACCAACCCGTATACCGCCGCCTTTTACCTGTTTCCGACGAAGGCGCTCGCCCGCGACCAGCAGGAAAAGTTGAACGAGCTAGGGCTGTTTCCTCAGGTGCGCTTTGGAGTGTACGACGGCGATACCCCGCAGCCGGAGCGCGCCTCCATTCGGCGCGGCTCACACATCATCCTCACGAATCCCGATATGCTTCATGTGGGCATCCTGCCCAATCACTCTGCATGGGCGAGTTTCCTGCGCAAGCTGCGCTACGTCGTAGTGGACGAAATGCACGCCTACCGCGGCGTGTTTGGCTCGCATGTCGCACTGATTCTGAGGCGATTACGCCGGCTGGCGGAGTTCTACGGGGCGCGCCCGCAATTCATCCTGACCTCCGCAACGGTGGGCAACCCGCTGGAGACCGCGCAGACCCTTACGGGGTTGCCCTGCACGCTCATCCAGGAAGATGGCGCGCCCCGCCCGCAACGCTACTTCGTGCTGTGGAACCCTCCCATCATTGGACAGAACTTCGAGCGGCTCAGCACCAATGTGGAATCTGCAGCGATAATGACCGCGCTGGCGGAGGCGGGATGGAGCACACTGGTGTTTGCCAAAGCCAGGATAACCACAGAACTGATACTGCGCTACGCCTGCGAGCTGGCAGACCGCCGCAACCCGGAGCTGAAAGAGCGACTGATGTCTTATCGCGCGGGGTATACCCCCGAGCAGCGACGCGATATCGAGAGGCGGCTGTTCAGTGGCGAACTGCTGGGGGTGGTCAGCACCAACGCGCTGGAACTGGGGGTGGATATCGGTGGGCTGGACGTGGTGGTGATGGCAGGCTATCCGGGCAGCATCACCAGTATGTGGCAGCAGGCGGGCAGAGCCGGGCGGCGCGACCGCGAGGCGCTGATTATTCTCGTGGCACAGGATGACCCGCTGGACCAGTATCTCATGCGCCATCCGGAGTACCTCTTTGGGCAGCCGGTGGAAAAAGTGCGTCTGAACCCCACGAACCATCCCATTTTGCGCGACCATCTGTGTTGTGCGGCGCACGAGAAGCCGCTGGAGCCGGAGGACTACACGCTTTTCGGAGATGCCGAAACGTGCATGAGCGCGATTGCCGGGTTGATGGACGCAGGTAAACTGGGCGCACGAGAAGGGCGATGGTACTACTTTGGCGGAGGCTATCCGGCAGCGGAGGTCTCGATACGCACCGCGTCGGGGGAGGTGGTTGTCATCCGTGACGGGGAGACGGGCATGGAGCTAGGGCGAGTGGAGATGGAACGCGCCTATCGGACTGTACATCCCGGCGCCATCTACCTGCATCAGGGCGAGAGCTATTTCATCGAAAGCCTGGACGATGTGCAGCGTGTGGCGGAGGCTGTGCCCGTGGAGGTGGACTATTATACCGAGCCGATGCTGTACGTGGATCTCCAGATTCTGCGCACGCGCGCCACACGAGAGATAGGAGCAGCGAAGGCTGGCTTCGGTGACGTGCGCGTCACCGAGCAGGTGGTGGGCTATCGGCGCAAGCACCTGCGCAGCGGAGAGACCATCGATGTGCAGCAGATGCTGATGCCAGAACAGTCCTATGATACCGAAGGCACTTGGCTGGCGTTTGACCTGCTGCAGATTGCCAGATCCGCTGACTGGACAGCGCGACCACGCGAGCCGAAAGAGATCGATGCACTCGCCCAGCTGCTTCGTCACACAGACCGAAGCATCCTTTCCACCTCCGCCGACTGGATGATGGCTCTGCATGGGGTGGAGCACTCCCTGCAGGCGGTAGTGCCCCTGACCTGTGGTTGCGAACGCATGGACATAGGCAGCCATTTCAGCTGGCTCTATCCTTCGCTTGGGCAGAGCGCGATATTTGTTTACGATACCAGTCCGGGCGGCACGGGCATCAGCAAGGGCGCGTACGAGGATCTGGAGACGCTGGTACGGATGGCAGTGTCGCTGGTGCGCGAATGTGCCTGTGCCGAGGGCTGTCCCAGCTGCCTGCATTCTCCACAATGCCCGGTGCGCAACGACGGACTGGACAAGCGTTGGACTCTGCGCCTGCTGGGGTGGCTGGAGGGGCAGGTGACACCGCCTGCGTAACTCTGGTATCTTCGCGATTGGCAGGGTATCATACTATACGCTTGAACTTCCTAGAGAGCGTCGATGTTTTACCGATAGTACTGTCAGGAAATCAGATTTTGCATGAACAGGTGGAACCATGAGTGAGGTCAGGCGTAACAATCATCACCAGCAGCTGTTGCACCGTTATGCGGGCAACCCGATATTGACCGCTGCGGACTGGCCGTACGCGATTAACACCGTGTTCAACGCGGGTGCGACAAAGCTCCCCGACGGCACAACGCTATTGCTGTGCCGGGTGGAAGACAGGCGAGGCATCTCCCACTTTTGTGCGGCGCGCTCCCGCAACGGGGTGGATTGCTGGGATATCGACCCTTGCCCGACGTTGCTTCCCGACCCTGACAACCATCCGGAAGAGATTTGGGGCATCGAGGACCCGCGCATCGTCTATGTGCCCGAGCTGGGTAAATACGCGGTGACCTATACGTCTTACTCGCGTGGTGGACCGGGCGTTTCCCTCGCGCTGACGGAGGACTTCCGGCACTTCGAACGACTCGGGGTGATTATGCCCCCCGAGGACAAAGATGCCGCCCTGCTTCCCCGGCGTATCGGAGGGCACTGGGCGCTGATTCACCGCCCGGTAACTGCACAGGGAGCACACATCTGGATTTCCTACTCGCCTGACCTGCGTCACTGGGGCAGCCACAAGATGATTTTGCAGGCGAGACGCGGGGCATGGTGGGATGCCAACAAGATAGGGCTTTCCCCACCCGTTATCGAGACGCCAGAGGGCTGGTTGATGCTGTATCACGGCGTGCGCCAGACCGCCAGCGGCAGTCTGTACCGGCTGGGGCTCGCGCTGTTCGACCTGAACACGCCCGAACGGTGCATCCTTCGCAGCGACGAGTGGATGTTCGGTCCCGAGGAGCCTTATGAGCGCGAAGGCGACGTGGCCAATGTGGTGTTCCCTTGCGGGTACACTATCGAAGATGACGGAGATACCATCAACCTGTACTATGGCGGCGCGGATACGTGTATCGCGCTGGCAACAGGAAGCATCCGCGAGATGCTGGAGTGGCTGAACGAGCATGGACACCCTGGCGATCACGGGATATAAGGAGGAAGATGCCCTTTGCCCATGAAGTACGTGCTGCTGGTGCCAGATGGTTTTGCGGATGACCCATTGCCCGAGTGGAACGGCAAGACGCCCAAGATGCGTGCCCACACGCCATATCTGGACGCCCTGGCAAAGCGTGCATTGATTGGAGCGGTGTGGACAGTGCCGCCAGACATGTACCCCGGAAGCGATGTCGCCAATATGGCTATACTCGGTTACGACCCGCGCCGCTACTACACGGGCAGGGGACCGCTGGAAGCACTGGCGATGGGCATATCGCTGGAAGGCGAGGACGTTGCCTTCCGCTGCTCTCTCATTAGCACCGATGGGGAGCGTATCCTGGACCACAGCGCGGGCAACATCAGCAACGAGGAAGCGCATCCCCTTATCCGTCTGGTGGACGAAAAGCTGGGCACACGCTACTGGCGGTTCTTCCCCGGCGTGGGCTATCGGCATGTGATGGTGTGGCACGAGGGACCCGCGGAGATACGTTGCACGCCGCCCCATGACATCGTGGGTGAACCCTGGCAGAAGCATCTACCGCAAGGGGAAGGCGAGCAAAAACTGCGCCGACTGATCGAGGACTCGCTCAATCTGCTAGATGACCACCCAATTAACCGTCGTCGCCGCGACGAAGGCAAAATGCCTGCCAACATGATATGGCCGTGGGGGCAGGGGCTTGCTCCCAAACTCCCGGCTTTCTCGTTGCAGCGCGGTTTAACCGGAGCGGTGGTTGCAGAGGTAGATTTGGTCAAAGGCATCGGACGGGCGGCGGGACTGGAGGTGCCCAACGTGCCGGGTGCTACCGGTTACCTGCACACCGACTACCGCGCCATCGGCGCCGCCGCGCTGCGGATGCTGGAAAAACACGATTTCGTTTTCATCCACGTGGAAGCGCCAGACGAAGCGGGACATCAGGGCGACCCCGAGGCGAAGGCGTGGGCGATGGAACAGATCGACGAACACATCGTCGCGCAGCTGGTGGATGGCTTAAAGGAACACGACTACCGAATGCTGGTGCTGCCCGACCACGCTACCCCTGTCACCATCCGCACCCATCGCGCTGGCGCAGTGCCTTTCATGCTGTACGATTCGCGCGAAGACCTCTCTCGCGACAGCCTGTTGACCTTCGACGAGAGCGCAGTGGAGGAGGCGAAACTGCGCATCGACGAAGGCTGGCGACTGATAGACCTGCTGTTCAAAGTGTAAAGGACGGGGCAGATACCTGCCCCGTCCCTTAGCCCCCTAGTCTACCGCGTTTCGTGCTGCCCTTCTCTGCTGTTGCAGGTCAGCCTCGAGGATGCCGCGTCGCTGCGCCGGCGAGAGGCTCACCGCTGCCCGCGACGCCGCGCCGACCCCCAGCCTGTCCAGATTGGCATTCGCCACCTCCAGCAGGTAGCGGGTGTAGGCTGGGTTATGCACGCCCAGGCTCTTGTCGTTCAGGATGAAGTAGTAGTTGTGGCGGGCGCGCTTGACCTCGATAGGTACCTGTGCCTGCGGCGGTGGCGTTTTACCCAGTTCCTGAATATAGGCGGTGTAGTTCCACAGGTCAGGGTCTCCAAAAGTCTGTTGCGCCCACGTGCGCAACCGCGACCGCAGTGCCAGCAGTGCCTGCTCGGTCTGGCTCTTGGTGACCTGCGTGCGTGCGGCAGCGTCGGCAGCGGTATGGCAGGGCGTGCAGCCGGTATCGTAGCTGACCGTAAACGTATGGCGCGAGTTGCCCATGTGACAATGCGTGCATTGTCCGGGCGCAGTGGCATGGGCAGTGTATCGCGTGATGGGACCCGGTTGCTCTTCCACCCCAGTGATGCCCATCAGCATGTTGTACTGATTGCTGTAGTGGAAGTTGACCCGAGCGGTACCTGTGTTCAGCGCGGTGTCAGACGGGTTCCCACCGCGACCGTTATGGCACGACCCGCAGATTTGGTTAACCGTCGTGTGCTGTTTAACCGGCGTGCCGGGGGCGATGTCTGTCGTGTCGGTGTTCAGCACGGCGTGGCGTAGCTGCAGCTCCTTGCCCTGCCAGCTGAGGTTGCCCGTGATGCGATGCGGGTCGTGGCAGGAAACGCAGGAGGCACTCTCGCGGGTCGCACGCGCAATCTTCGCGATGGAGTCGGCACTCATCGCCTGGATAGCACCGTCGATGGCGTCGCGCGACTGACCGTATGTGACCGGGTTATCCACCATCTGGTTGCGGAACGGCGCGCTGTGGCAGCGGAAGCAGTTCTTTCCGTACACGTTTGGGTTGTTTTCTGCCATCTGCACGACTGGTTCCACTGCCCCCGCATGTCCCGACTGCTCATAATGCGCTGCGACGGTACCATGACACTGGGCGCACACCTCCGAGCTCGCCACGTTCGGATAGGTGAGGATGTTGTCCTTGACGGGCTCTTGTACGTGTTTGCTACCCGGTCCATGGCACTGCTCGCAGCCCACGTTGACCTGGGCGTGCTTGGTCTTCTGCCATGCGACGGCCACAGGTTCGGCTCCTGCCTGCCGGTGTCCGGCACCATGGCAGCCGAGGCACTGTTGCGTGCCCACGTAGGTGGCGTCCTTCTGCGCAGGCGGTAGCAGCTCGGTGAAGCGCGTGGTTGGCGAGGGGGTGCCTCCATTCGTCGGCGGTGTTAGCGGACCGCCTCCGCCCCCGCATCCCTCCAGCACAAACACCGCTGTTACTACTGCCAGCGTCACCGACGCCAGCCAAAAAGTGCGTTTTCGGTGCATATCGCCTACCTCCTTTTGGTACACACTGTTCATGGTGATGTGTACGGTTGAGACAGCTTCTGCATCTGCTGTGCTGTCAGCGGTTCGGCGTACAGCATCTGCTTGCCATCGGCCCCTGTTTTCAAGAAAACCCACTTGGTGGGGTCGGTCGTGGGTGAAGCGGGGTCACCCGTGTAATCCACAAAGTCCAGCTGGAACGCTGTTTGCCAGTCCGGCGGCACGGGGATGACGCCCTTCTTGTTCACCACTTTGGAGCCATCCCACCTGGTCACCACGATTTTGCCGGTCTCATTGTATTCGCGGATGGCGGCGTTGTCGTGGCAATCTTCGCACTTGCGGGCGTTTTTCGCAATGGTATGTGCCCGGTAGGGAGCCACTGCCAGGAAGGTTTTGTCGTTGTAGTTCAGGGTCATGATGCTTCCGGTGTACACCTTGCCTGTTTCCTTCCGCCTCAGCAACAGCAGGTAGTCGCGAATCAACCCATGGGGGCGTTTTCTGTCCGCCTGGATCTCGCTGGGCAGGTGGCAGTTGTAACACGAAACCACCGACTGTGTGTGGCACGCAACGCAGTCCACGCTCCTGTTATGGACGTTGTGTGCGGGATTGCTCTCCACCCTGGTGTGGCAGGTTTCACACTTTACCTTCACTGCTCCGGGTTCCAGCCACGATGCATACTGCTTGCCGTCGCCATGCACATCCTCCAGCGTGTGGCAGCTCATGCAGCGAAATCCCTGTTGACGGTGGACGTCGCTGTAGAACTGCATCTCTCGCATCTGCCGGCTATGGCACTTGAGGCAGGTCTGGTCGCTGACCGAAGAGCCCGGGGAAGAGTGGCAGTCATCACAACCGGGCTGGTAGGTCGCCGTGTCGATGGGTGTGCCATCTGCTTTGGTACCCGGGTGGCACTTCATACACGCCATCTGCGAGATAGACACATTCGTCAACGCTTCAAAGCCGCCGTTCGCCCTGCTATACCAGGTCGCCTTCCCCAACCGCGTGGCGTGCAGGCTGGTGCGGAACGTTTCCTCGATAGAGAGGGTAGGCTCCGTTCTGCTCTCGCCTCCGCATCCCTGCAACATCCCGACGGAAGCAACGACAGCGACGGTGAGGGTC
Source organism: Bacillota bacterium (assembly GCA_023511455.1). NCBI lineage: Bacteria > Bacillati > Bacillota > Bacillota bacterium. The sequence continues at coordinate 35,948 of JAIMBJ010000004.1, read as the reverse complement.
ACCGCCCCGAACGCCTTTAGTCTTTTCATGGTTGCGTCCTCCTTCCATTACACGCTCGCGTTTAGAAGCGTCCACTAAGGGACAGCATCACCAGTTGCGTATCGTAATCCATCCATCGGTCTACCTCATCGCGGTAGACCCATGGGGCAATGGTTAGAGTGAGCTGGTAATCCGACGGCAAGAGATAGGTGAGGTTCGCCGTCAAGAACCTGCCTTCAGTGTTCCCATCCCGTAGCAACAGGGGGTTGTCGTTATCGGTCACGAAGTTGGTGTAGGTCAGGCTGAGTTGCGTGCGCGCGTCGATAGTCCAATTCAGCCCAATGGTTCCCACCCGGCTGTTGGGGAAGAAGTTTTCGAGAGTGGGGAAGGTGGTAATTTCGCTTCTGGCACCCCACGCCTCGGTGGAGTATTCCGCAAACACGCTCAGCCTGTCATTGGGCGTGTAGGTACCCCCTAAGGTGAAGCCGGTCAGGTTCAACGCCACCGATCGCGCATCGTTCGTCCACTGGCGGTAGTTATAGCTGATGTAGCCGTTGAACAGGGGAGTGCCGCCATCCAGCTTCACCTGAGCGAACCGCCGCTCGTCCCAGAAGAGGGAGCGTGTGTCCGTCCCCACGACGACAGGTGGGTCGTTCAGGTATTCGGTAAAACCGCGCACGGTGAGGCGCAGCTGCCTGTTCAGTCGCCCCCATAACCTCCCCTCCACCGTCCACCAGCGTGGCACATCCACGAAGGTCTGGTCTGCCCGTATGCGTTCTGCTTCACGCTGGCGCACACCGAACTGCAGATTCCAGCGGTTCCAGCGGTGTATCAGCAGCGCCTGGCTCTGACGGCGTTCGCGGACGTAGGCGTTTTGCACCACTGGCAGCGTCATCTGGTCTCGGCGGAAGCTCAGGGCGAGCTCTGTGCTGTTACTGAGTACCCAATCCGTGCTCATGTTCCAGGTTTCCATTCGGCTGGACGGGCGGTTTTGCTGTCTCAGTTCCATCCGCGCGACGCTTCCTTCCACCGCCAGTCTGGGGTTCAGCTCCCAAAGGTATCGGGCGTGCCAGCGCTCCATCCCCGTGTCGGGGAAGGTATCGGTACGGTCAAAGTAGCGCCAATCGGTATAGCCGATGCTTATCTGCCCGTTTCCCAGCTGCCCTTCCGCGACGGCGTCCCAGTAGCGAACGTTCTGCAGCAGCGGCGCGCGGGGGATGTCCACATAGTGGTTTTGCCCATCCTGGCGGTATCGCACAAACACCGAGAAATCGGGCGTCAGCGACTGCTTGAAAAAGGCTTCGGTGACGCTGCGCTCACTGATTGGCAGAGAGGCGGGCGTTGGCGTCAGGAAGCGGTTGCGCGTCGTCCAGCCTTCGATGCGCGTGCTGCCGAAGCGGAAGGAAAGATTGGCTTCTAACCGATAGTCATCCTCTGTGGGGCTCCACAGTTGCAGGCGTATGTTATCTCCATTCCGCCAGAAGGGCGAAAGGTAACGCAGCTCACGCAGGAAGCGGCTGTTGGGCGGCGTGGCGTATTGACGGAACTTCTTCGCGTTGCCGTCCTCATTCCAGAACGACCAGCCAAAGTCGACGGTGAGGTGCTTGGGAGGCGGTGGCAGGGGTTGTTCGGGAGATTCGGGCGGGACGGCGGTTTCTTGCTCCGATGGCGGGGTGACCTGCGCCTGTACTGGCGTGTGCACAGCAAGCAGCAGCACCGCCACACCCAGAGCCAGACACCTGCATAGCCATTGCAAACCCTTTCGACACGTCCGTTTCATCGCTCAACCTCCCCTACGGGCGACGCAACAGTGCGTCGGAATTGGAGCCATGTATCGCCGCGTGACAGCCTGCCATCCAGCAGCTGCGCCCCGGATAGTGCGTTGCCGCTTTGTCGGTGTGGCATTGACTGCACAGACCCCGCGAGGAAGCAGTGAGCAGTTTGGGGTTGGGCGAACCGTGTGGACGGTGGCACTCGGTACAACCCTGTCCGCTCCATCCCGCGACGGGGTCATGCTCGAAGGCAAATGGGCCCGCCTTATCGGGGTGACAGCTCACGCACATCTCCTTGATGGGGCGGAACCGCTTCTGCGCCGCTTTGCTGGGGTGTGCCTCGTGACAATCGCCGCACTCCAGCCTGCGCTCCGGCACCGGATGGTGGAAATTCAGGCGGAACTCGTTGGCTTCGCGCTGATGGCACTGACTGCACAGGATGGGGTCGTCGAACTTCAGCAGGCGTCGCGGTTGTGGTTCCTTCTCCGTTTGCGGCGCGCGCAGGCTTCCCAGGTTGATTAACCCACGCGCCGGAGGCTCTTTGTGCGGTTCCCAGTGGATTTGATGACAGGCGGTGCAGGCGACGTCCGCCTTGCCGTGCTGGGTGCGATGCCACTGTGAGAGGCGCATGGTGTCAGCGTGGCAACGCAAACACATTGCTGCAATATCTGCGGGTTTGGAGTCGCTGTAACTGAAAATCTTCTGTGGGTCCTCCAGGTGCGGGTTTGCGGGACCGTGACAGCCTTCGCATCCTCGCTTGTCGATGGGTAGCTTCGGGTCGCGCATGAACGGTGCGTGCGGCGAGCGGCTAAAGTTGTCGGCGTGGGGATAGTGGCATCCCGCTTCGGTGCAGTCCTTATCGCCCATATAATCATCGGGCGTCGCTTTGGCGAACAGGCTCTGCGGATAGGGAGGTTCCTTTTGTGGCTCTCTCCCCGCCACAACGGTCACCGTTGCCAGCAAAGCGAGGGCTGCTGCGCTCAAACAGAGCCAACGTCTTTGAGTGTTCACCGGAATCTCCTCCCGAGAACAAAGAGTTATGGTGCAAACTGTGCCCACATCTCACAGGCCCATCCTGTGTGCTCGGTTTATTACTCTAAATATACAGAATAACTATAGTATCTCTGGCAAAACGATACTATTTTCTGAGTAGAACCTTCGCGAAAGATTCCTGCTTTTCCTGCTCCTGAGAAGAAAGTGAAAAAGATTTTTCACGCACCGAAATGTGGTACTGCACCGACCTCTGCCAGTCCATACCAAAGGAGAAAACGATCTGCCCTCTCAGGGATTGTCCGATTGTGGTTGGTGCGTCGGGCACCAGGTGGCGTTGCTGTTCCAGCTCCTCCGCGCTTTCGGCAGCGATGGATACTCTCTCGCCTTCAAGCGTGTAGGTGCCTTCGCGCCAGCGTTCCACCACAAAGGCGAGCTCGGAGTGCAGGTCGCGTCTGGTGAGGTAGTCGAGAAGGAGCGGTTGCAGCGTTTCGTGGAGTTTCGCCAGCATGGCTTCCTGAAACAGGGTCTGCTGAACAGGGGTCAGACTGTGGTAGGCAATGGGCTGACGCCGAAGAGCGGCTTCCTTCTGTCCTGCGGTCAGGCTTGCCCAGAAGCGCAGAGCGAGCGCGGCATCTCGCAGGGGAGTGGGGTCAAACTGGAAAGAGTAGCCATGGCTTTCCTTGAGACGCAGAATACCTTCCGGCGTCAGCTGCGCGGCGAGAGCAGCATAATCATCCAGACTCAGCCCCTCCGTTGCCCACTTCTGTTCCATCTGGCGCACCAGTTTCTCAGGGAGTTCGCTGCGTCTCAGTTGCCAGTAGCGTGCGTGCCGAAAAAGAAGCCAGTCTCCCTCGACGCGCAGATAGCCAGGCTCTTGTAGTGTAAAGCGACCGAGCCATTCTGCCAGCGTGTCGCCTTCCACCACGAGGCGCACAGGTACGCGAAAGGCGTCGGCGATGACGTTCATCTGCGCGTGTTGTGCTATCCAGCGCAGCGAATCAGCGGCGGTGGACTGCCCTGGAGGTGGTGCAGGCGAAGGGGTCTTGTTCTCAATCCTGCGACGGAATCTACTGAACTCTTCTGGAGGTGCCTGCCATCTTTCCCAGCGTTGTTGCACGGAGGGTTTCTGTTCGTGGTCAGGCGAAACGGGGTGCGTGTATACCGTCGCCGTCGGCTCGGCGGTGTCGTCGCCAGGTTGAGTGAAGGCATAGAACACCAGCTCCCGCCGCGCTTCGTCCAGACGAATGCCGAACAGCATCGATCGCGGGATGGTATCTGCAGGATGGGCCTGCCATCGCAGGGCATCGGGTGGCAACGGAAGCGTGCCGGGCTCTTGCGCTGTAGAGAACCAGACGGTTTCACCGTGACGCAGCTCGCGCCAGATGGTGGAGGAAAACCGGCGATACAGCCATCCTGCCAGATAGCGATGCCATTCAGCAACCTCCCGTACTTGCGCGAACTGCTCTGCGAGTGCAGCGCGACGGTCTTGCCAGCTGGGTGGTTTCTCCTGTTGCAGTTTGTCCATCTCCTCCTCGATGTCCGATGCCCGCCTGGCGTAGACGGCAAAGTCGTCCCGAATCAGTTGCGACCAGGTGCGCAGGGTCTTCTCGGCTTCCAGTCGTATCATGCGCCGTTCCCACTCTACCGCTGCCTCTTCTTGCTGGCGAAGGGCGGGGTCAGGAAGCAGCTGGTAGCCTTCTCCCTGCGGCTCACACTTGAGACCAAACAGGCTCATCCATTTCGCAAGCACCTGTTGGGCTGGTTGATTGGTGACAAAAAATGTGGCTTTTTCTTCCTGCAGGGAAGGGTGCAGGGTAAAAGGTACGCCGGTCTGCTTGCTCAGCTCCTCCATGATCTCGGTAAACAGTGCGTTGGGAAGCTGGAGCGTAACCGTTTTTTGCAGGCGCGGGTCTTCTTGCCAGTCACTAGCCAGTACCTGCACGCACAGGATAAACCATGCCACACCAAGCATTACGTGGCGCATGGTTCCCATCCCTATCGCCTTGCCGGTGTCACGGGGCCGACGATTCGCACCGCGTCGGCGATAACCACGTACCCCGATGGTGCGTTCGGGCGCAGGTAGACAAAACCGCCTCCCCGCACAAACTGGTATCGTCCCAACCAGTTCCACTTGCCGCCGTTTGTCTGCTGGTTCACCACCTTGACTGCCGTGCCGGTGCGGTGCACGATTTCATAACGGGCGGCGGTGCTGCGATTGGTTCCCTGACTCCACCAGGCATACACATCGTAGTAGCCGTCTTTAGGCACATTCAGGTACCAGCGTGCCCATGCGGTGCTACGGGGATTGGTGCTGGTCCAGCGGTAGTCCGCGCCATATTTGCCCGGCGCTGTGGTTCCCGTGTTCCATGTGCCCCGTACGCTGAAGTTCTCGCTCACGTTATCGATAATGATGTCCCAGGGCACGACATCGATGCGGAAGGTAACTATCGGACCGAACCAGGTAACCCCCTCGCGCACGAGCTGATAACTCTCCTCGTAGGTACCGTAGCGTTCCGGCGCGGTGAGGGTGAAGTGAAACTCCCCGAAGGCTTCCGGTGGGGTGGGGGCGGCTACCGCGGTGGGGCGGTTGGGCGAAATCCATGCGCGCGACGTATAGAAGGGGCTATGGCGGTCGCGTGGGTTCTGTGTGCCCAGACGCACAGGGTTCGTGCCCATCGGTTGCCAGGTGATGTCGCCCGTGTTGCGGAAAACCAGTCGCGCGGAGGCGACTTCACCTGGGCGCAGGGTCAGCGGCACGGAAGCCTCTTCCAGTATCGCCGAAGACTGCACCATCTGCATGTAGAAATCCCAGTTCCAGTTGGGACCGGGGTCGGTGTGTGTCGCACCGGGCACCTCTACATGCCCAAGAATGTAGCTGCGTGTGCGCGGGATACCATAGATTCGGCAGATGTGGCGCACCAGCGTGGCGGAGGAATAATACATGGCGTAGGTAAACCACTTGGAGTCGTGTACCCAGCCCTCATGCTCGATGCCGATGGAGCGGCAGTTGTACCACCAGTTGCCCGCGTGCCATGCGATGTCCTTGTGGCGAACCATCTGCGTCACTTCGCCGTCGGAGGAACGGATGACGTAGTGCGCACTGACGCGCGAGCTGGGATTCTGGAACCAGGAGATGCAGCTGTTATACGAACCCTGTACCACGTGAACGATGACATACCATATCGGGTAGGTGCTGGGGCGGTTGGAAACCGTGTAGTTGCCCGAGTAGGCGGGAACCCATCGCGCAGGCGGGTAGTCCTCAGAGGCATACATACGGCAGGTACCAGTCACCACGCCGATCGTTATCAGGAATATGTACACGAACCGCATGGCACTGTCACCTCTGGCATCTGGTGGAAGCATCTTAGCACATCGCGTGTGCCCCTGTCAAACAGGATTTGTGTCCGCGTTGCCCGCAACTTCCAGTCGCTGGGACACTGCAGGGTTCTCCGAACACCTCCGAGGCACTTTGTCTACTGAAATGCTCATCGAGTATAATACAGGCAACATACTGTTTGGCGAGGGTGAATCTGATGCGCACAATCATCGCGACAGTGGGCACTTCCCTGTTGACCAATGCCGAACGGGCGGGTAAACAGAACGACCTGCAGATATACCTCCGTTTCACCGAGCCAGAAAAAGCCAGTGCGGAGACGAACTCGCTCAGTAGGCTGCTTCAGCCAGGGGACAAGATCGTGTTCCTGCACTCTCAGACCGAGGAGGGCAGGCGTGCGGCAGAGGCTCTGGCAACCTTCTACAAGAACAGCGGATACACAGCCGAGCTGCGCGAGGTGGCTGACCTGCAATACCGCGAAAGCCGGTTCAAGATGCGCGGTTTGCGCTCGCTGGTTGCTGAAATGGTAAGCTGCGTCCGCGATGAGCGGGCGGCAGGGCGCGAGGTGTTGATTAACGCAACGGGCGGGTTCAAGGCGGAGATTGCCTACGCCACGCTGGTAGGGTTGCTGTTCGACGTCCCTGTGTACTATATCCACGAAGCCTTCAGGGAGATTATCGAGTTACCGCCGACCCCCATCGGATGGGACTTCAGCCTGATGGATACCTATGCGGACTTTTTCGAGTGGATAAACGCCGACCTGCGCCCTACTGCAGAGGTCGACCGCCGTTTGCGTCCTCTGCCCGACGAGATTCGCCTGTTGCTGGTGGAGGAGGAGGGCTACACCATGCTTTCGCCCGCAGGGGAAGCGTTCTTCGAGGCGTATCGGGCGCGGGTAGAAGCAGAACGTCCCACGCCGCTCTTCCTGCATCAACGGGCGGTTCGCGCGATGAGCTCGGCAGAGCCGTCCATCCGCGATGTGCTGCGCGAGCGGCTCAAGCACTTACAAAACCCCGAACGTCGTCGCCAGAACTCCCATAGCGTACACGGAAGCGACTGTCTGGTCTACCCCTCCGTCAACGTGGCGGAGCGCATCCTTTACTATGAAGAGGATGGCAACGTGTGGGTGTGCGAAGTTTTCTGGTCGCACAGAGACTATGAAACCGCCCTCGCTGAAGGGGTATATCGGCTGCACTACCCGCGCGAACAGTTCGAGGAGTGGCATCCTTAGAACAGGCTCGGCTGTTGCTGTTTGCGGATGACCTGCTCGGGACGGGGGAAAAGGAGGTCGAAGTCGTCACCGATGGCTTCGCGCAGGCGCAGGGCAAAGCGGTAGAGCTTGTTCGCGTAGTGTTCGCGGTCTTCGTCGCCTGCATAGTCCTCCATCATGCCCAGCGAGCCGTCCGCCCGCTGATACAGATTCACATAATCGCCCACACTGACGCCCCGCACCGCCTCGGCGGCTTTGCGCTTGTTCTCGCTGGTGAAGGTCTTTTCGGTCACGCGCTCCCGCCGCGCCAGCTCTTCGATCGGAACGTCACCGTTGAGGATGCGCAGGATGGTTTCACGGTATAACTGGGCGATACCGTCGCGGTCGCCCTCCACCAGCTTCTGCAATACCTCGGCAATGAACTGCCTTCCGTACGGTTCGTCGGCACGGGAGCGCAAAGATGCCCCTTTGTATGTCCAGTTGCCCTCATAGTCCAGCAGGGCATAGTTCTTGGTTTTCACCGAGATCATGGCGCGGTATCGCCCGTCGAAGCTGAGACGGATACCGACAGGCAACGTCTCCGCTATCTGCTGTACGTATGCCTCTTCCGCCTCCTGTCCTTCTACGCCCTCTGGCGGCTGGAAGTAGACCCCATCGGTGTCCACTTCAATCACCTTGCTGCCGGTACGCTCCAGCGCGTCCACCAGCTGCATGGCGATTTTGCGCCCCTCCTCGGTCACCCGTTGTGCGGCATCGAAGTCGTTGAAAGGGAAGTTTGCGCCCAGGTAGCCGTAGAAGGAATTAATCAATACCTTGAAAGAACCCTGAATGCCGTCCCAGTAGGCGCGCTGGCGCGGGTCGGTGGCGCGGCGCAGTTCGGCTTTCGCTTCCAGTCTGCGGCGAGTCAGCTCTTCCAGCGCAGGCAGAAACACGCCCAGTTTGTCCGAAGCGGGTGCGATGCGGTGAACCAGCATAATGCTGGGATAGAGGCTTTCGACATCCGCCTTCACCACGCGCGGGATGACCCCTGTGCGACGCACCTCCGTGTATCCTCCGGGGAAGTCGCGCGCGGGCTGAGGCCTGGGAATGGCATAACCTGCGTGCAGATACGCCCGTACGAAGATAGCATTAATCTTTTCACCGCTTCCAGCGGTGGCAACGTGCTGGTAGGTGTCGGGAACCATCTGGGTCTGGTAGAACTCGGTAGGCAGTACAATCTCCGCCAGCCGGGCGGTCTCCTGAGCATCCTGCAGGGCGTACTGTCGCACCCTTTCGGGGTTGGATTGCCACTGCTCGCGCAGGTCGGCGCGGTCTATTAGCACCCGCTCCTCATCGGCGATGCCGTAGGCGCGCGCCACCTCTTTGAGACCGTAGCTCTGCAGGTCGCCCTTTGCCCAGTCGTAGCGCTGTACCGCGAAATAGGTGTCCACCACGTGCCGTCCGGGGATGTACACGGGGCGATAGGGACGGTTAATCGCACCGATGGGCAGATTGCGCTCACTGCCGATGGTCATCAGTTGCCCACTGCGTCCGACAGCAAGGGAGATACCGTGTCGCCGGGCGCGTTCGATGAGATACGGAAGGTCGAAACCATATAGATTGTGTCCTTCAATCACGTCGGGGTCGCGCTCGCGCATGAGCTGCACGAACCGCCGGAGCATCTGTGCTTCATCGATATCGTCCAGTACCTCACTCCAGCCCCGATTATCGTGCAGCACGATTAACAGCACGCGATTCGCGGGGTCCTGGGGATTCAGTCCGGCGGTTTCGATATCCACCTGCATTCGGTGCACGTCGTCGAAACTCATCTCCTTGAACAGTGTGTAGCCCGACAGCATCAGGAACTGCCGTTCGGGGCTGCCGTAAGCGAGAACGTCCACATGCATATCGCGCAGGCGCAGGCGTGCACTCTGATATTCCGTCCAAGAGCGGAACTTCGCCATCCAACAATAGCCCCCGCCTTCCAGCCGCTCCCACTGCGCGTCGATGTCGGAGTATGGCTGGGTGGTCAACAGCCAGGGCGTGAACGGTTCGCGCCAGCTGGTGCGTGTGCCGTCTGCTGAAAGCTGATGCAGGATGGCTTCGGTTTCGGTCATCTCCACCGCCACGAGGCGCGGCGTGTGGTTCCAGCCGAAGAGGATGTCGGCAGCAGAGACTGCTTCCATATCGAACAGGTTCGTCATCGCATGGCTCCTGCACAGGCTAATGGTATTATACCTGAAGGGCAGGTGCAGGTAGGGAGTAACGGCGTGCCCGGTTGACAGAATAGCGATGGCGTCAGTATGATAAGGGCAGGTGGTCGATATGGAAATGCGTCGGTTCAGCCTTTCACCGGAGCAGAAGCAGCAGGTCAAAGCGCAGATTCAGCACCTGCTGGAGTCGCGAGAGGAGGTGCTGTTCGCCTACCTGCACGGTTCCTTCTTGCTGGATGTGCCTTTCGAAGATATCGATATCGCCGTCTACCTGCGTGAGGACATGGTCAGTAATGGAGAGTGGCTAAAGACCGCTTTCCGCCTTGCGGATACCATAGAGGGACGCCTGGGATTGCCGGTCGACGTGCAGGTTCTCAACACCGCGCCGCGAGGGGTGCAGTTCACGGGGAGTGCAGGGGAACTGTTATGCAGCCGAGACGAGGAGTTTCGGTGCCGTTTCGTGGAGAGGCTGTGGCTGGAGATTATGGACTTTGACTATCATGCGCGACAGATGCTCAAGGAGGCGCTACAGGGATGAAACCAGACTTGCACGTTCTTCTGGCGCGAGCGGTGTCCCTGCGCCAAAACCTGGACAAGGTTCAGCGTCTGGTAGCCCTGCCCGATGAGCAGTTTTGGGGCAACGAACTGCACATCGACTCGCTGAAGCTGCATCTCATTCAGGCGATATAAGACGCCGCCAGCATCTGCACGCACCTGATAGCACGGCTGGGCGGGATTGCTCCCTCCGCTTACGCAGAGTGCTTCGCCTCTCTTCACCACAGAGGCATCCTCGACGCCTCGCTTGCCGAGCGTCTGCAGGCGATGGCACGCTTCAGGAACCTGCTGGTACACCGTTACTGGCAGGTGGACGACCGGCAGGTGCTGCGCATTGCCCGTGAAGAGGTGACGGATTTGCTGGAGTTCCTGCGACAGGTGGGAGAATACCTGGGTGAGTCCATCTAGCTCGCCCACAGGAAGTCGGCTTGCCTTTGCCGAAGTCCCGACCGGGGGTGAAACAACGATGCCTGTTTACAAGAAACCGCAGCCCCACTACTGGCAACCCGGTGGGGAGGTAGAAAAGCATTTCCACGACCACGACGAGACATGGATTATCATGGACGGCAGGGCAAAGGCGTTCATGATAGACCACGACGGGCACTACCATGAGTTCATCCTCGAAAAGGGTGACATCTGGATGGTGGAAGCAGGGGTGGAACATGGTTGTGTCGCTCTGGAACAGGGTGTGGCTATCTTTCCCTTCCCCGGTAGCATCCCGGAGGGCGCTCAGCCGTACGGGCACTACTACATGGAAAAAGAGGGCTACATCCCCCGGCTGAAGGTGGAGCGCATTCCCACAGACCGCTACCGGAAGGAGCAGAAATGATGCGGCGTATCGGCATAGAGTATCCCCAGCGCGGACAGATGCGCCTGAGTGACATCGGTGAGCCTCCACCTCTGCTGCCGACGCAGATACTCATACGTACCTGCTACACCGGCGTCACCAATGGCACGGAGCGTCATGCTTTGCTGGGAGAACACGGGTTCACCGTATACCCCTCCCGGCACGGTTATCAACATGTGGGGCAGGTAGAGGCGGTCGGAACATCTGTGAGGGAGTTCCAGCCCGGCGATTGGGTATTCTATGGGCAGTACGTGGGACATCGTGGATGGAATGTGGTGGACGTGTGCTGTACGGATGTCCAATCCTACAGCTCGCACCTGTGCCTGCGTTTGCCTGAGGGAATAGACTACCGCCTCTGTGCATTGTTTGGTGTGGCGGGAGTGGCAATGAGGGCAGTACGGCGATTCCGGGTGCAACCCGCACAAAGGGCATGGGTAGCAGGTGTCGGTGTGATTGGGCAATTTGCAGCTCAGGCAGCGCGGGCGCTCGGGGCGCATGTGACGGTCACCGACCTTCAGCCCAGGCGTCTGGAAGTAGCAGAAGCCTGCGGAGCACATCGAGTCATCAATGTGCACGAGCAGGGGATGGAACCGCTTCGAGAGGGCGCGCCTTACGACTGCATTATCGACTGTTCGGGGGTACCCAGCCTGCTGCAACAGATTCACGAGATGCAATTGCTGGCGTACAAGGGGGTCATCGGTCTGGTAGCGGTGCGTTCGCAGACGGAGTTCCCCTGGGCGATGCTGCACGGAACGGAAGCGTCCATCGAGGTATCCTGCCACTTCAGTCTCGATGACCTGCGGGTGCTGCTGTACTTTGTGCAGCAGGGCATCATCCGCATCGAGCCGGTGGTGTCGCACGTGGTGCCCATCGAGCAGGCTGCAGCAGTGTATGAAACCCTGCGTGACCACCCGGCGGAATTGCTGGGGGTGATTTTTGACTGGACGCAGTCATAGAGGAGGAACAGAATGCCCCTTCGCATTGCCGGTGCGCAGATACCCGTCACGACGGATGTCGAAAGCAACCTGGCCGCCATCCGTCGCGCCATTGCCTACGCTGCAGAGAAAAAAGCGGATGTGCTGTTGACGCCAGAAGGCTCGCTCAGCGGTTACACCCCGTCCTTCGACCAGCAAGCGGTGCAACAGGCGTTGCAGCAGGTGGTCGCGGAGGCAATGTCTGCGGGGCTGGCGCTGGCGTTGGGCACGTGCTACATTGAGGACGATGGGCTGTGCTACAACCAGATTCGCTTCTATGATGAGCACGGACGTTTTCTCGGATTTCATGCCAAGATATTGCGCTGCGGCACCATGAGCCACCCCCCGGTTGGCGAGATTCAGCACTATGCAGTGGCTCCCCTGCGCACATTCGTGCTGCGAGGTGTAACCGTCGGCGGTCTCATCTGCAACGACCTCTGGGCGAACCCAACCTGCACCCCGATGCCCGATACTCATCTCACGCAGCGGCTCGCCGGAATGGGAGCGAAAATTATCTTCCATGCGGTGAACGGCGGGCGCGACGGTTCAGAGTGGTCACGAGTGGCATGGCGTTACCACGAGGCAAACCTGCGTCTGCGTGCGATGGCAGCAAAGGTGTGGGTGGTCACAGTGGATAGTTGTTACCCTTTGCACCTGCGGTGCTCCTCGCCGTCCGGTGTGGTCTCGCCGGATGGGGAGTGGAAGAAGCGCGCGGCTGCACAGGGTGAGCAACTCTTTACCTTTACGCTACCCGTAGATTAAAACATAAAGCCTGCCGTTTATGCCTGCTTTCGGCGTACCCCCTTGCCTTTTTCGCGCGATTTTGGTATGATGACTGCAGAACACGGCTGCGGCGCAGCCGCCCACTCTATACCGGGTGAGGATTGGACTAACAGTGTTCACGGAAGGTGAATCGCACGTCAAGCGCAGCTATCGTCGCTTCATGCAGATGTCCGACCGGGAAATCGTGGAACAGGCTCAAAAAGGCGACGAACAGGCTGCGGAGTTCCTGCTGTATAAATATCGCAATCTGGTTCGCACCAAAGTCAAATCGTATTTCCTGTTGGGCGCAGAGCGGGAGGACCTGCTGCAGGTCGGCATGATTGGGCTGTGGCAGGCCATTCTGGATTATCAAACCGATAAGCCCATTTCGTTCCCGGCGTTTGCCAAAGTGTGCATCCAGCGCCATATTATCACCGCCATTAAGGCGGCGACTCGTCAGAAACAGATGCCGCTGAACACATCCCTTTCGCTGGAGGTGACGGCGGAAGACGAAGATTCGGACTGGAGCCTGGCGGATATGCTGCCCGCCGAGCCGAGCAGCGATCCCGAAGAGCGTTTGCTGCGCGCTGAAGATACTCGCCAGCTGCAGCGCACCTTACAGCAGTTGCTCAGCGACTTCGAATGGCGCGTGCTGATGCACTATCACTTTGGCAAATCGTATCGGGAAATCGCCGAGGCGTTGCAATGCAAGACCAAATCGGTGGACAACGCTCTGGCACGCATCAAGCGCAAGGTGGCAGGACTGCCGCTTGGCAAAGCCGACTTGCGAGAACTCTTCATGAATAACTGAGGTGCGATGACCTTTCAGGAGCTTCTGCTGAGATTAGAACAGTTCTGGGCACAGCATGGGTGCCTGATTTTGCAGCCCTATGACGTGGAAGTAGGGGCAGGCACCATGGCGCCGGGCACGGCTCTGCGCAGTTTGGGGCCAGAGCCGTGGAACGTGGCGTACGTACAGCCCTCCCGTCGCCCCGCCGACGGACGCTATGGGCGCAATCCCATGCGCGTGCAGCACTATTACCAGTACCAGGTCATCCTCAAACCCTCACCGGAAAACGTGGTGGACCTGTATCTGGACAGCCTGCGCGCGCTGGATATCGACCCACTGGAGCACGACATCCGTTTTGTGGAAGACGACTGGGAGGCTCCCACACTGGGCGCGTCGGGCGTGGGGTGGGAGGTGTGGCTGGACGGAACCGAAATCACGCAGTTTACCTACTTCCAGCAGATGGGCGGCATCGAGTGCCGACCGGTCTGTGCGGAAATCACCTACGGACCCGAACGGCTGGCGATGTGCCTGCAGGGAAAGAGCAGCTTCTGGGAGCTCGAGTGGGCACACGGCATCACCTACGGCGAGGTGGACAGGCACGCCGAAATCGAGCATAACTACTATAACTTTGACCATGCCGATGTGGACATGCTGTTCCGACTTTTCGAGATGTTCGAGGCGGAGGGGCATCGCATCGCCGACCTGGGTTATACGCATCCGGCTTTCGACTACGCGCTGAAGTGTTCGCACGTGTTCAACCTGCTGGACGCCAGGGGTAGCATTTCGGTCACCGAACGTGCCAGCTATATCAACCGCGTGCGAGCACTTGCCCGAAAATGTTGCGTGCAATATCTCAAGCAGCGTGAGGAGATGGGCTTCCCGCTGCTGAAGGCACAGGAGGCACTGGCTGTCGGATGAAAACGATGCTACTCGCATGGCTGTCTTCTGCCATGCGAGTAGCGGTGGTCAGTGCCCTCGTATTTTTGCTGACGGTAAACTTCGTGGGGCAGGGGTTCCGTGTGGATGGACGATGCATGGAACCCAATTTGCATCATGGGGAGCGCGTGCTCACCGAAAAAGTGAGCTATCGATGGCGGCAACCCCGACGCGGTGATGTCGTGGTTTTCCGTGTGCCCGATGGTACCAATGACCTGATGGTGAAGCGGGTCGTTGCGTTGCCGGGTGAGCGCATCAGCATCCGTAACGGACAGGTGTTTATCAACGGGCGCCCTCTGCCCGAACCGTACCGCCGTCATGAAATGCACTACTTCATGCGCGAGAAAACGGTGCCAGAGGGCATGTTGTTTGTGATGGGCGATAACCGCGACGTCAGCAACGACAGCCGCGACTGGGGGTTCCTGCCGATGAATCGTATCATCGCGCGGGTGTGGTGCCGATACCAGTTGCCCTTTCGGTTTGAGTTGGTCAGATAGGAAGGCAGGAGGACGGTTTTGGCAGACCTGTTGCTCGAAATCGGAACGGAGGAGCTGCCCGCCAGCGTGGTGGAAAACGCGCTGGAGCAGTTGCAATCCGCAGTCACACAGAGGCTGCAGGAGGCTCGCATCGCTTTTGCGCAGGTGGAGACCTTTGGTACGCCGCGCAGGCTGATTCTGCTCGTGCATGATGTGGCGCCGAGCCAGACCGATGTGGTGCGCGAGATACGCGGACCCGCTGCAAACATCGCGTTCGATGCGCAGGGCAATCCCACCCCCGCGGCGCAGGGGTTTGCCCGCAAGCAGGGTGTCGACGTGAAAGACCTCGAGGTGATGCACACCCCGCAGGGCGACTATGTGATGGCGAAGGTGTTTGAACGCGGTAAGCCGACGGTGGAAGTGGCTGCCGGCATCTTTCCCGAAGCCATCCGCTCGATGACCTTCCCCAAGATGATGCGCTGGGGCAGTGGCAACCTGCGTTTCTGCCGCCCCATACGCTGGCTGCTGGCGTTGTATGACGGAGAAATCGTGCCGTTCGAACTGGATGGCATCCGCAGTGGTAACCGTTCGCGTGGGCATCGATTCCTCGCACCGGAGGAGTTTGAGGTGCGCAGCCCCTCCGAGCTGCTCCAGCAGCTGGACGAGCGGTACGTTCTGTACGACCATCGCCGCCGGCGAGAAGTGATTCGCGAGCAGGCGAATCGCCTTGCGGAACAGGCCGGCGGACGTGTCCTCTGGGACGACGCCCTGCTGGACGAGGTGACCCATCTGGTGGAGTACCCCACCGCCTTGCTGGGGCGTTTCGACCCCACCTTCCTGAACCTGCCTGAGCCAATACTCATCACCGCCATGAAGAAGCATCAGCGTTTCTTCGCGGTGGTGGATGCGGAGGGCAAGCTGCTGCCTTACTTTGTGGCGGTGCGCAACGGCGATGGCCGTTATCTGGACATCGTGCGCGAGGGGAACGAGCGCGTGCTGACTGCCCGATTCAACGACGCGCATTTCTTCTACGAGCGCGACCGCCAGCAACCGCTGGAGGCTTTCGTCGGCGAGCTGAACCGGATTGTGTTTCAGGAAAAGCTGGGCACGATGGCAGACAAAGCCGCGCGTCTGGTAAGGATGGCGCGGGAGATGGCAGAGCAGGTGGGCGTAGACCCCTCGCTGGCAGAGCGGGCCGCGACCCTGTGCAAAGCCGACCTCGCCACCGAGGTGGTGATGGAACTGCCCGCACTGCAGGGTATCATGGGCAGGGAATACGCCTTGTTGTCGGGCGAGGACAGTGCCGTCGCTCAGGCGATAGCCGAACATTACCTGCCTCGCTTCGCCGGGGACAGCCTTCCCGAAAGCGCACTGGGGCGGTTGATCGCCGTATGCGACCGGGTGGATACACTCGTTGGCTACGTGGGCGCGCTGGGAATTGTGCCCACCGGTTCGGGTGACCCGTTTGGCTTGCGGCGAGCCGCGCAGGGCGTGGTGCAGATACTGGCAACGGTGGAGGGGATGCCACGCCTCTGGGCACTGGTGGATTCGGCGGCGAGCGCCTATGCACAGCAGGGCGTCGAGGTTAGCCAGGAAGGATTGCGTCAGCTGGCGCAGATGTTCACCCAGCGTATCGAGGCTTTGCTGGAGGACGAAGGTGTTCGCTATGACGTGGGGCAGGCGGTGCTGGCGGAGGAGCGCGTAGAGCCTTACGTGGCGCGGCGCAACGCGCGGTTATTAAACGCACTGCCGATGGAGCGGCTGACGCCGGTAGCTCTGGCGGCAACGCGCGTGCGGAACATCCTGAAAGCCGGGGAAGCAACCAGACTCGTTCCCACCGCTCATTGGCGGTCGCCTCTGGAATGGCTGTCGCAGGTGCAGCCTGCCCTGTTCCAGCATGAGGAAGAGCGTGTTTTGCATCAGATAACCGGACAGCTGCAAGAGAGAGACACCGAAGCGGTGGGGCAATTCCACAGCGATGCGGCGTTCTCCCTGCTCGAGGCGCTGACCGAGCCGGTCAACCGATTCTTCGACGCCGTGCTGGTAATGGCGCCTGACGAGGCGATTCGACGCAACCGTTTGCTGTTGCTGGCTGGCGTGGATTCTCTCTACCGCAGTATCGGCGATTTCAGCAGGCTGGTGGTGTAGCAAGATCCCGCTGCCACGCACCACCTCGAGGGCGAGGCTCGTGCCTAGCCGTAAACCTCCAGTCCACGAGCAGGTCACGTGGAAGGCAATTCACCCGGAGGTTCGCCCCCCAATGGTGGCCGCGGAAGAGCGAACCTCCGGCAAACAGGTCTTAACAGGCGGCTGTCTCACACAGACTTATGGAGCGCCCTGAGTGCACCAGCCCCACTGATCCTGCTTGGCAAATCCCCACAGTTCGTCGCGGCACACGGTTGGACCGGGTTCCTGGTTACACCAGCGGGTATACGCGCCGGAGGTCACGCAGTACTGCCGGAGTGCGTTTCGGTTGATATTAAGCCCTGAGCAGCCCGACAGCTTTGCTGTAAAGGTCTTGGCGTGTCCGTCTGCGTAACAGGCGTTCACGATGTCGTTGTGACGAGCCTGAACCGGCGAGTCGAACAACCCGAAGCCACACGCGCCAGGCAGTGCGAGATTCCCATCCGACGCCAGCGCGGTTTCCGCCGGGAACTCGATGGAGGCAATGGACGCACTGATGTTGGTCAGCGCATAGTTGAAGTTGTAGCTTGCGAGGGCAAAGCCGCCGCATTCACCGCCGGGTACCCCCAAACCCCGGAAGCCCGCGTCGATATCCATCGCTCTGGGCTCGGATGGGCACTGGTAAATCTGCCGGTTTTTGACGTAGGGCTCTATGGCAGCCAGGAATGTGAAGTAGCAGGGTTGCCCCGCCGCGTTTACCGTTTGGTAGTAGCTCAGAGGGAACCGCTCATCGTAATCCTGAACGTACATCATGGCAGCAGTTCCCATCTGCTTCATGTTGCTCAAACAGCTGGTTTGTCTGGCTTTCTCCCGCGCCCGTGCAAAGACGGGAAACAGAATGGCCGCCAGTATCGCGATAATCGCGATAACCACAAGCAACTCAATCAGGGTGAACGCACGTTTCATGATCGACAACCTCCCTTTACTTAGTGTAGACAAGCTTATACGAGTAACCGCCATATCCATTCTATAACAGGCGCGCCAGAGTCGTCAAGGGTTATCGGGGGGCTGCCCGACGAGTGGTTTTTTCCCGGCAACTGGAAGTTGCGGGCAACCCCAGACAAAGCCTCCTGCGGAGGCTGGAAACCTGCGGCGGCAGGTTTTGTCCCCGTGTTATCCGTGACTTTGAGTCTCCGGGGCAAAACAGGAAGCCATTGGTCAAGCACTCTCTCGGACCCCACACCATCAGTGCCCACGATTTGAATCGTGGGCTACCCTGCTGGTTTCGCCTCATCGAAGTCTGGTCAGGAAGTCGGTCCGCTGTGGCTTGCGCCGCAGGTGCCAGCCCGTGTCGAACACCACTTCCGGCAGTTCCGGGTTCTTTGCGTCCACCCGGGCTTCACCGACGCGGCGCGAAGGCGTGCCGATATAGGACTCATAGATGATGACGTGCGGACTTTCTCCAAACAACGTGCGGATTTCCCGCCAGACCTGATGGGCGATGAGTGCTTTGTCCCACGTGGGAATAGTGGCGGCGCATTCCAGATAGAAAGTGCCCCGCTCATCCACGTGCAGGTTTACCGGCATGTCCTTGCTGCGGTAGCGGCTGCGCAAAAGACGCCCGTACTGTCTTTTCTGTTCGAACACTGCGGCTTGTGTGTCGATCTGTTGTTGTATCTCGGCGGTGGTCGGCTGCCAGGAATCGATGTCTGACAGGTCAGGCATCGTTTGATTCGACATGGGGTCATACGTTGCCAACTTGAAGATGGCGATACCTCCCGCGAACACCAGAATGAGCACGATGACGGTCAGACGATTCATTTTGCAACTCCCCATTCCAGCCTGTTGGCGCAGCGTTGGTTGTGAATATGGTACCTGTTTGCCCGGCAAGAGTTCAACCATGCAAGCGATGTTTGGCAAATCTGACTCATGCCTTCTGGGATGCGAGGCTTCCATCGAACCTTTGCGTGTTTGTTACGGCTCACCAGAAGCTTCATCTTTCGGAAACGCGGGTTAAAGCCTGCGGCTGCATTTGATATATTTTTGAACACCCCCTTGCAGGACTTGACAGAACTGCGAGCAAACTCTATAATGGAAATACCATAGGCAAGACGAAAGATAAACCTTACGGTAATCGCGCCATGTCTTCCGTGAAGTGGAAACAGATTGCGGACGATATCCGCCTTCAGATTGAGTGTGGAATGCTGTCTCCCGGCACGCCGCTGCCTTCAGAAAGCGCGCTGGCTGAGCAGTACGGTGTGTGCCGGGTGACGGCGCACCGCGCGATGTCGGAGCTGCAAAGGCTGGGGCTGGTGGTGCGCAAGCGCAAGGTGGGTACGTTTGTTGCAGAGCCGCCGCCCGCAAAGCCCGTTTTTGTCGCTGCGGTGTTTCCCTTCATGCACGACTACCCGCAGGTCGAGTACCTTCGCGGCATTCGCAGCGCGCTTCCCGACCATTATAACCTGTTGCTCTGCGAGACCCGCAACGACCCTCACCTTGAGGCGCAGTACCTTCGCCGGATGCAGCATGAAGCGGACGGCATTATCTGTTATCCGACCTGTGACCCGAAGAATAACTCTCTTCTGCACCGCATTCTGGACACCGGCAAGCCCGTGGTGTGTGTGGACCGTCATCCACAGGGGATACCGTGTGATGTGGTGATGACGGATAATTACATGTCTGCACTGACCGGCTTGCGCCATCTGACCGCGAACGGGCATCGCACTATCGCTCATTTCACCGATGACGCCCTGTACGTCTCTTCGATAAGGGAGCGGTACGAGGCGTACCTGCAGGTAATGCAGGAGCTGGGGTGGGATGATGTTCAGCCGCTGGTGCGTCTTTTCCCCATGCACGAAAGTGTCAGGCTGGACTATCTGGCGCAGGCGGTACATGATGCGTTGTTTACCCTGATGCATCAGCCCGGACCGATTAGCGCCGTGTTCTGCCTGCACGATTACTACATGGTGGCGGTACTGGAAGCGTGTGACCGGATGGGCATCTCGGTTCCCGAAGATTTGGAGGTGCTCAGCTTCGCGGACGCTCCTCCACTGATGACCAGGGTCACACGCTCCGTACACCGTCTCGTGCAGCAGGTGTATGAGATGGGGCGTACTGCCGCCATTCGCTTGCAAAGTCGCATCAATGGGGAGGTGATGCCTTCAGAGGTAATGACGACTCTGGCAAGCTTCTATCCCGCGCAGCGCAATCCGCAGGGGGAAAGAAAAGTAATTACTCCCACACTATCTTATCACAAGGAGGAAAAGCCATGAAAAACCGCGCTTTCACCCTGATCGAGCTGCTGGTGGTCATCGCGATTATCGCGATACTGGCAGCCATTCTGTTCCCGGTGTTCGCCCGCGCCCGTGAGCAGGCGCGCAAGACCAGCTGCCTCAGCAACATGAAGCAGATTGGTCTTGGCATCGGTATGTACGTGCAGGACTACGATGAGAAGTACTTCTCGTGGAGTAGCCAGTGCGCGCACACGGCGGACTGTGCCGGCGACATCGTGATGGCGTTCACGCGCTGGGCGGTGCTGGTGCAGCCCTACGTGAAGAACGCGCAGATTTTCATCTGCCCATCCTACCCCGATAACTTCTGGAAGTGGGGAGGCTGGCCCGCGAACGGCTGCCCGGACCTGTGGCCTGTCGCGGGCTTCAGGGGCTTGTCATATGACTTCAAGCTGGGCTTGGCGACGGGCTCGCGATGTGGGGTGAAGCTCGCCAGCATCGATAAGCCCGCACAGACCATCATTTCTTACGAGAACAGCCCCATCCACGCGGAGAAGAGCGTGCCGTTCTGGTCGTGCACCGACAACCCGCAGGTGTTCACGCGCATGGCCTTCAACGCCATCTTCGCGGACGGGCATGCCCGCTACATTATGGCGGGTAACCACCGGTTCGTCAAGCAGCGGGTGTGGGAGGTGGAACCATACCCCTGCGCGAACTTCGACCCGCACTGGTTCGTGCGGGATGACCGTCGGAACACATGGAACCCCAGTGAGGGCTGGGACATCGACTGATGAACGGCGAGGGCAGGCAGCCGTTGCTGCCTGCCCGAACCCGACTCAAGGAGGCAGAGATGGACGACAAAGGTAAGCGCACGATGATGGGCATCATTGCCGCCGTCATCATCGTGATCGCGCTGGTAGTGATTGGTCTGCAGTGGGGCAAACAGCAAAAAGAGAAACAGCAGGTCTTGCCGACTGAACGCCCCTCGTGGTTTGGAGGAGGAGCAGGAGCGCCGACCGGCACCCCCGCACCTCAGACATCCGGGCAGTAGGGCTTGTTCAAGCCGAACCGGGCGGGGCATCTCCCGCCCGGATAACTCAACAGGCACACGCTGGTACGTCTACTGAAGGTTGACCGATGGTGTGTTGACCGCTAAAAATCTCCACCACCCGCATCACCACCAAAATCTCCACCCACATCGAAATCGGCAAAGTCTGCTCCGCCCGCGTCGATGTCGCCGGTGTCGAAGCCGCCGAACAGACTGTCAAAGAAATCCGCTCCAGCCGCCTCTGCATCGGCTGTCTCGAAGCCACCCATCGAACTATCAAAGAAGTCTGCTCCGCCTGCGCTTGGGGAGTTCGCCTCATCCCAGCCAGCGGTACTGGTGAAGAAATCACTGCTGCCAGCGTCCGTCACGGGGAAAGTCTCGTTTTCACTCTCGGATGGCCGTTCCTGAATAACAACAGGTGTGGGTTGCGCGAGGATACTGCCCAGCAGAAGCAGGCTCACCCAGTCCATGCCCGGATAGGGTCTGCCGTAATCGCGGTAGGGGTCATAATCCGGGTTCTCGTACCAAGGGCGAGCGCCGTCCCCATCGCGGAACACGCGCATCGCCGGGGTTTCACCCCGCCGCAGCTGCGCGGCGCACTCCTCGCACGCCCACACCTTTCGCGTTTGCTCACCGACGGTTACCTCTACCGGCTGCAGTTCGCTGAGCGTGGGCGGTTTGGAGCAGAAGAAGCAGGCGTATGTTCGGTCGTTGGGGCGAATGGATGTATACGCCTGTGGGGCAACCGATTCTTCGGGTTCTTCCTCCACATGGATACTGGTGTCGCCTCCTGCGCGCAGGATGTATTTCTTTGCCTTTTGCACACTCATCTGCGCTTTGTCCAGCAGGTGCTCTGCTCGCCAGAGGTCTTGCGGTCGCTTTGCGTTTTCCATCAACTGTACCGCTTGTGTCTGCAGTTCGGCGGCACGCTGTCGGTGTTCGCGGGCGCGAGTGGCGTCTTCCCCTGCAGGCAAGACTTCGAGGTAGCCATCCACGTATTCGATGCCTTCCAGCACCTGCGCCCGCTGATTCTGCAACTGCGCTTTCAGTCTGGCTACTTCCCGTGCCCTTCGGCGAATCACCCACGCAACACCACCAATCACGAGCACCGTCGGGATGCCTACTAATGCTGTGGTCTCCAGCAGGGAACTGCGTCGCTCGGCGACGTAGTGGTCACGCAGACCACGCGCCAGCTGCTCCAGCCCCTGGGTGTATCCCTGTGTGCTAAATGCGGCAAGGTGTTTCTGCAGTATCGCCTCGACCTGTTTGGGCGGGATGACACCGCTGCTGGCGGAAACGCCGCCGCGCGTGTTCGCCATCTTGGGCACCATCACGATGACTGCTCCCTCGCGGATGTTCAGATAGCGGCGCAGAGCGGTTGCCCAGCGGTCTCTGCTCTGGCGGTCGCTCAAGGGAACAACCACAAACTTGACGGTGAAGGGTTTCAGGTCGTTGGAGACCCGCTGTAGCTGCGCCGCGTCCACGACCTCTTCCAAGCCCGGCGCGACGTACACATCTGCCCGTGTAAGGGCGTCCACCACGGCATCCTCCACTCGCGAGGACACCTGCGCCCACACCGTCCCCAACGCACCCAGACCCAGCAGACAGAAGAACAGAGCACGCATCCAGAATACCTCCGAGTCGCAAAAGCGGTAATTGCCTCCACCTGCATTATTATGACAGATATTGCGTGCAGAAGTTGCTGAAGGAGCTGTGGAGGCAAGACCATCAGACTGGGGGAAGCTGTCAGCACGAGTAACACAAGATGTCGTACGGTGGGATTGCGCAGGGTGGCAGGTGGTGTATGGCGCGCCCGGAGGGACTCGAACCCCCAACCCTCAGATCCGAAGTCTGATGCTCTATCCATTGAGCTACGGGCGCGCTCTGCATATATTATCCCATAAAACTCACGTAATCGCAAGTAACTGCATGACAGGATTCTCTCGCTACGGGGCGAACCGAATGGCGACCGACCTCGGGAGGCGAAAGGATGCGTGCTGGTAGCCAATTCGAAGGACAGTACTTCTCAGGCGGGGGAGATACAGAATATCTGCAGCTTCTGGACATCGCCCGTCGGATGTTTGGCCCCGATGCCGAATTCCAAAACCTGTCGATGCTGTACACGCCGCAGTGGAACGGTTTCGTGGAAGGTCCCACGTGGAACGCCTGGTGGATACAAAACAGCTACGGAACGACCTACTGCGCACTGCCGTTCCTGCTGGAGCCATACGTCACTTTCCTGCAGAACGCACAGGACCTGTGGTTCGACCAGATGGGCGACGGTAAGACCGTGCGCCCCTTCCAGATGGGTGAACGCCGTTTCCTCTGGGTTCCGCCGGATGGTTGCCTGTGTGACGCCGCCGCGCCGGGCTGGTTTGTGGCAAAGCAGGGAGATGGATGGGTAGACATCCACGATTGGGGCATGGAGTTCACGGCGGCGGGACTGTTGTTGCAGGCGGAGCTGCTGTTAATCGGTCGCAACCCCGAAGCCATCGCCCGTTACCTGCCCAAGCTGGAGCGCTGTGCGGAGTTCGTCGAAAGCAGACGTGACCCGACAAACAATCTCTTCCTTGCCGGACCGGCTGGAAATTTGCTCGCCCCCAGCTATGCAGGCTGGAAGCGTCCCGATGGCACGTACGGCATGGCGTACCTCGCCGGGCTGTCTATCACTTACATCGCCGCACTGGACAGGCTTATCGAGCTGGAAAAGGTGGTGGGCGATGTCCGTAAAGCACGGCTGTACACGGGGCGCCGCGAACGAGCACGTAAGGGATTAACGCTGCTCACCACAGAGGAGGGCTACTTCATCAAATCGCTGGACCCTGACGGCACCAGACACGGGGTGTATGGCGCACCAAAGCACGGCTACTTCGAGTCCTCGCCAAACCACGACGCGATATGCTTCCGCGTCGTGGATGATGCACACGCACAGCGCATCTACGCCAGAATCGCCTCTATCCCCGGTTTGCGCCCATACGATTTCATCATCCCGAACTACCCCTCACTGGACGACATGTACACAGAGCCAGAGGGCTTGTGGGCTTTTGGCACGTGGGTGAACGGTGGACACTGGTCGACCTGTGAAGCGCGGATGATCATGGCATACTACCGTCTGGGCAAGCACGAGGACGCTCGCCGTTCCATGAAGCGATTGCTGGATTTTGCCCGCCGGTTTCGTCTGGACAATCCGCTGGTGAAGTTTGGAAGTGATGTGTATCAGCCCGGAGAGCCTATCAATATTACTTACGATGCCTTTGGTCCTCCTGCTGCGATGGTGCGCGGCTTGTTCGAGTATCTCTACCGTGCCGACGGGTTGACGCTGATACCGCACATACCTGCAGGTGTGACCGAACTGCATCAGCGTTTCCCGGTGCGCTTTGGCAGAAAGCGTTTGTATCTGTCCACAGTCGGGCAGGGGCGTGTACGCAGGGTACTGGTCAACGGCAAAGACTGGCAGTGGCATGACGAGACATCGGTGTTTCTGCCCGAAGATCGCACACCGGAAGTAGCCACGATACAGATACTGCTGGGCGATGCAAAACCTGCGCGGGTACCGGCTCCCACCGTACCCGTGTCCGCGCAAGCGGTGCTGAACGAGTTTGCGAAGGCATCTGCGCCGGCTCCACTTGCGCCGCTGAAAGAAAGAGTGTCCACCTTTGCCCGTTTACTGCAACGATTGGAGCAGGCAGAGCTGGCTCAGACCTACGAAGCTGCTCACGCCCAGCTGATATTGAGACAGTGGTTGACGGTGCTGAAACGCACGGAGTTGCAGGACGCAGGCAGGCTGTCGCGGTTGCCCGAGCCGTCACAAACGGCTGCCGATAAAAGCTATGTGGAAACCCTCACGAAGTTATGCGACGGTCTGGAGAAAGTGCTGGACGGCTACGCCGATTCGCGCCTTGCCGAAAAGCGCCTCATCTACGAGATGTGGCGGGTGGCTAAAGAGAGGTAGCGGTGTCCAATCTGTTGACATCGAGAGCAACCGCCTGGGCGGTCACCATGTGACCCATACGGTAACGGACAGCGCACTGTTGTAACCGCAGTCTGGAGGGCGAGCCCCGGATGAGCCAAATCCCCACCCGACATCTCGCCCTCCACCTGTCACTTTTTGATGTGCTTGCGCTTGGCGCGGTCGATGCCAGCGTCGCGCTTCTTCTCGTCCAGATGCCACATTCCACCACGCACGTAGAAGGCCTGGAACGCGCTGAGCACGGAAGCCACCCTTCGAGGCTTGGTACGTCGGATGACGTTGACCTCGCTGAGGATGCTCAGAAACTCCATGCCTCCGCGGTGTGTGCCCAGAATCTCGCAGATGATGTCGAAGGTGGAGTAGGTCTGAGCCATGCGCGTGCTCATGTCCAGCAGCTCCTCGTAGCGAGCGCGGCTGATATGCACGCGCCGGTCCAGCGTGTCTTCCCAGCGCACCTTGAAGACGAAGGGGTCCTCTGTGCGGGTGAGCGTAAACACCAGCCCCGAGACCGCGTCGCGGGTGGCATACCAGTCCAGCAAGCCGTAGATGAGCCTCACGTTCTGGTTCACATACACATCGGTATAGCGTTCGCCAGTCGTCTCGTCGATCAACGTCACCTGCTGGAAGTTCGGCTCTTTCAAGAAGAAGCCGTCAGGTATCTGGCACAGCGGGAACGTGCCAATCTCCTTGTGGCGCGCCTTGACTACGCACTGCACGCTCTCGGGTACGGGGAAGATGGTAACCTCGCCCTCTTCGTCGCCCACGTCTTGCGCTACCGGGTCCTGAATGTCGGAGCGCAACGTGCCAGACAGTCCCTCGTCCTCCAGGTCGATCTCCAGAGGTTCGCCTTCTTCCGTGTAGAATTGCACCTCCGGGAAGCACAGGCTCTCGGGTACCTGGAAGAGGTAGGGAGGCAGATTCTGCGGGTTCACAAAACGCGTGCCGCCCAACCATATCACCCGTACATCCTGCTTGAGTGACTGGATGATGGTTTGCAGGTCGTTGGCGTATGTGGGGTCGCCGGGCGCAAGGTCAAAGAACCGTCTCGCCAGTTCGTCTGCCGTGACCACCCTGGGGGATTGCAACACGTGTTGCACCATACCTTCCACGTCCTCGACCGATAGCACCAGCGGCTCAGCCATCAGCTGCGCCAGCACGCCTGCCATCTGCCTGGCTTGCGGGCGTATCGCCTCTATCCACTGGGGCACCCACTCTGCCAACGCCCAGTGTGTGACAGGCTCCAGCGTGTCGTTCTCCTGGAGGGGCAGTGCAACCAGCCCTTCCGCGTCTATCAGGCTCTGGTAAGCCCTGACCGCATCGAAGGTTTCTGGGTGCCGATACCACTGCAGGAAAGCCACGAAGCGCGCAGACAGCGGAGTACCCGCCGTGCGCAACAGAGCGACCACCGACTCCGGAGAGCCGTCGAACTTCGGGTGTTTCCGCAACAGTTTTTGCGCCTCAGCGAGGTCCACGTAGTTGTAGAAAGCGACGTCTTCCGGGTTGTTGTAGTCGGTACGCAGTAGCCACTCGCGCAAGCCGATTCGGTTGTCCGGCAGGCGGAAAAAGTGCTCGGCTGACAGACGGTATACCATCATCGCCATTGCCTCCGGCGCGCGGTGATACACGTCGGCAAGCAGGTAGGCGAGCGACTCCAGAGGGACAGGCCGTCCCGCATGGCGCAGGACGCGCTCTATCAGCGCGTACATGGGGCGCGTTGGGTCCTCGTAGCGTATGGAAAGCGTCCATCGCCGTTCACTGGAGATGAACAGGTCCGAGTTCACCCCCAGCGTGTAGCGCAGCAGGTCCATATCGAGAGAGGGAAGGTTACAGGCTTCCTGCAGCTCCGACATCTTTGCCGGCTCTCTGAAACGCAATAACGCGTTTGCCACGCTGGCACGCAGAAGCGTCTGAGCAAGTGTCTCTACACCTGGTACGGTAACCGATTTACTCACGGTGAAACCTCCTCCTTAAGCCCGGCAGTAACGGGCAGGTTAGCGGTGCTTTCAGCTATCAGGTCGTAAGCGGTCGCATCGGTCACGATAACCTTCACAAAACTGCCCGGTTCTAGGTTCTTTCCCCGCACCAGCACCACACCGTCCACCTCGGGAGCGTCGCGGAACGAGCGGGCTATCCACACATTGCGCTGAACCGGATGCGCCGCTTCCACCAATACCTCCATTTCGCGTCCAATCCACGCCCGGTTGCGCATCAGCGAGATGCGTTGCTGCAGGCGCATCAGGCGGTCGTAGCGCGCCTGTGCCACACGTGAAGGCACACGGTGGGGCAGCTTGTCGGCAGGGGTGCCGTCTTCAGGCGAGAAGATGAAGGCGCCCGCTCTGTCCAGCTGCACCTCTTCCAGAAACGACAGCAAGTTTGCAAAATGCCGGTCTGTCTCGCCCGGAAAGCCCACGATAAATGTGCTGCGCACCGTCATATCGGGATGTGCCTCCCGCAAGCGGCGTATCAGTGCGACATACTTCTCCCTGCCGACCGGACGCATCATAGCACGCAGTATCTCATCATCTGCATGTTGTAGCGGCATGTCCACGTAGGGCAACACTCCAGGAGTATGTGCCAGTACCTCCATCACCTCATCGGTGACCCGCGAAGGGTAACAATACAGCACGCGAATCCAGCGGAATGCCCCCATTGCCGACAGCTCACGCAAAAGGTGCGGCAGCATCTGCTTGCCGTAGAGGTCGAGACCGTATTGCGTGCTGTCCTGAGCGATGAGGTTGACCTCTTTGACGCCTCGCGTTGCCAGGTCCTCCGCCTCCGCGAGGACGCGCTCCAGCGGCTTGCTCACGTGTCCACCCCTGAAGGCGGGGATAGCGCAGAAGGTGCACTTGTGGTCGCAGCCCTCCGAAATCTTGAGATATGCGCTCCAGGGGGCGGTGGAAAGCACTCTCGTGCCCGTTTTTGCCCAGCGATGCTGCGGGGGCGTTTGCTCTACCAGCCGTGCATCCTGTCCCAGCGTCCGCTCCACCACTTCATGAATACGCGCCATCTGTCCCACACCAATCAGCGCGTCCACTTCAGGCACCTGTTCCAGCAGCTTTTGGCCATACCGCTGCGACAAACACCCAGCGACAATGACCTTAGCGCCGCGGCGACGTTTCCAGCGAAGCGCATCGCGGATTGCGGACAACGATTCCTCCTTTGCGCTGGCGATGAAGCCGCAAGTGTTGACGATGATGGCATCGGCGCGGGAAGGGTCGGCGGTCAGAGTATACCCCTGCTCCGCCAGCACACCCAGCATCTCCTCCGCGTCGACCACGTTTTTGGCGCAGCCCAGGTTCACGATGGCTACCGATGCGGGTTTTCCGTTGGAACGTTCCTTGCCCATGCTTTCCTCACAAAAAGAGCGCACTGACGTGCGCACATTAGTATACCATGTGAACCCTGCAGAGGTCAAAGGAGAGCACATTCGGGACACTGACAACCAAACCTCAGGAGGAAATCGCCCGCGCGGTAAACAACAATAAGCAAAGTGCCCCCGGTGTGGGCGCACCGAGGGCTCCAACGGATGGCGAGGGGGCGGCTTTACCAGCCGTTACGGCCTGGCACGTAGATATGGTCGACCCAGTTCAGTCGTCCCTTCGCCATCGCCTTAGCATGTCCATCCGCGAAGATGGTAGTGCAGTGACCGTTATGGCGGAAGCGCGGCATCACCGCCGCATGCGGCCAGCGTCCGTCCCACGATCCTGGCGACCAGTCGCGGTCTGGGTTCGGGTAGGAGAGACCCGTCGCGTTCTGGTTGGCAGGACCGTTCGGCCAGCCAGCAGCGGGGTTCTCCCATGCCCACACGTGTCCCCATGCCTGGAAGAAGGGCCACGAGTTGGACGTGCCGTCGGGCTGGACGGACTGGAAGTCCGCACGTCCCTTCTCAAGGATGATGGCGATGTTGGATGGGCGGTCGATCTCTGCTAACGTAGCTGAGATGTCGGTGCAGGGTTGCTGCTCTTCTGGACTGCCCCACCAGCATCCACGGAACAGGGCTTCATGAACGCCGTAGTGGAAGACCTGTTTGGGGTCGGGGTGCGAAGGGCACACGAAGATGCCGCCAACTCCGCGCGCCGCACCGTGTCCGGAGTCGCCATATTGACCGGCTTTCACGTAGGGTGCGATGTCCATCGTCCACGCGCGTCGCCGCCCGGGCACCTGCGGGTCTCCCCAGTCACGCCACTGCTGGTGCGGGAAGCGTTCGTCGTAGTCGTTGGCATACATCAGCGTAGCCAGTCCAATCTGCTTGGCGTTGGACAGGCAGGTGGTCTGCCGTGCCTTCTCCCGCGCCTGCGTGAAGACGGGGAACAGGATGGCTGCCAGTATCGCGATAATCGCGATAACTACCAGCAGCTCGATGAGCGTAAAGGCTTTGCGTTGCATGGACGTGCCTCCCTGAAAAGATTTACGTAATCGCTTACGCAGCTAAGAGTATAGTCTCCGCAGCAGAGACTTTCAATACCTCTTACAGGGTGTTGGGAGCAAACGCTATCGTCAACTTTTATGAGGGTGTTAAGCGTTTCCCAGCCACCCGACGCTCTCACAGGTGACGCCGTGAGCTCTGCTTAAAGGAAGCAGAGGCAGGGTATGGTAGTGTCAAAAAGCAGTCAGTGCGCTTCTGAGTTCAGCAGCGTTTTTCACACCTTTTTCAGGGAGCCGAGCAGGTGGTATAATAGTTGCCAGAACCAACGTACAAAGGGTGTACAAATGACACGCGAAGAGCTTTTACAGCGCATATCGATTGACCCTAACATCTGCTTTGGTAAGCCCTGCATTCGCGGTCACAGGATATGGGTGTCTCTCATTCTTGACATGCTTGCGAGCGGGATGAAGATAGATGACATCTTGCAAGAGTACCCCGGGCTAGAAGAAGCAGATGTTCTGGCATGTATTGCCTATGGGGCCGAGATGGCTCGAGAACGTCACGTGCTTATCGGGTGACAATGCGGTTCAAGCTGGACGAAAACCTGGGCGAGAGCGTAGCACGCATATTTCGCGAAGCTGGCCATGATGCGGAAACCGTTTTTTCAGAAGGCTTGTGCTCGTCCTCCGATATGTGCTAAGGAGAAGCGTTGTCTCGTCACGCTCGATATGGACTTTTCAAATCCGCTACTATTCAACCCGGCTGAATATTCGGGCATCGCTGTACTACGAGTTCCCAGCCCTTGCACCCTAAAGGATATTCAGGAAGCAGCGGAAACGCTACTACTGGGTCTCCAGCGTGAATCGATTGACGGTTTGCTTTGGATTGTACAAACAGGCAGGATACGTATCTATCAACCTGAAGGAAACTCTGGCGACTAAGCCAGTTTCTTTAATCTAACTACTGTAGCGCGTTCACCACCCGCTCCAGCTTCTGAAGTAGCAGATGGATGTCTTCTATTGTCACGCTGAGACTGGGGCGGAGGCGAATCGTATCGGTTCCCGCGCCGAGCAACAGCAGGTCCTCCTCTTGCAGGGCGATGTCCAGCAGCCTCTGGCGCTGGTCAGGTTGGCGCAAACTGAACCCCTGATATAGCCCCATGCCGCGCACGTTATAGATGCGGTCGGGGTAGCGTCGAGCTAAGTCGTTGAGACCGTCCACCAGCACTGCCGCCTTTTCGGGAACCTGCTCTATCAGCCGTTCCTCGCGCACAATCTTCATCTCCTGCACAAAGCGCACCATATCCGCTAGTGTACCGCCCCACGTCGAGTCCAGCACGCCCCTGTCTTCCATCGGATACAGCATATATACCACGCCGTTGCCCAGCTTCTTCGCGGTCGCCACCGCTTGTGGGGGGTAGGGGAGGTCGAACTGGTCGCAGGCGAAGAAGGTGCCTGTCTGTCCTCCTGCGGTCTGTACCTCGTCGAAGCCCAGGTATACGTCGTACTGATGGGCCAGCTCGCTCAAGCCGCGGAAGAACTCCGACAGTGCGACGCGATGTCCACCCGCACCCTGCAGCGGCTCCACGATAATGCCAACCACCTCTCCCTGATACCGCTGCAGGAAGTCTTCCACAATCTCGAGACTGCGTTGGGTGCGGGCGCGGTTCTCCGATTCGGGCAGCGAGGTGTCGATCGCGGGGAAGGGCACCTGGATGTTGCCCGGAATGAAGCCGTGGAAGTCTTTGGTGACGATGGGGTCGTGCGCCACCTGCGTCACGTTCAGCGCGAACACGGTGCGCCCATGAAACGCCTGGTCAAAATAGATAAAACGGCGCGGATTGGGTATCCTCCCTTTGCGCAGCAGTTTGTGGTGATGCAGGTTGATGAGGTACTTCATCATATTTTCCACCGCTTCCGCGCCGGAGTTGACCGCATAGACCTCCAGACGCGGGTTGCGCATACACTGCGGAGCCAGCTCATGGAGCAGGCGATAGTATTCCAGGCACTCCGGGGTGAGGAAGTCCGGATTAGCCACCTTGTTGTTTGCCGCACGGGCGAGCTTCTTGAGGTATTCGGGTTCATACAGGCGCGGGTGGTTGTGCCCAATCAGCTTGGAGGCGTAGTAGCCCGCCCAGTCGAACACGCGCTGTCCGTCCACCGTCGCCAGCCACATCCCTTCGCTGTGTTCCAAATCCACTACAAACGGCTTGGGTGTGGCAATCACGTAATGCGACAGCTCTTCCAGCATCTGCTGGCTGATCGCGCCCGGGTATTTTGGCATATCGGCAGCCTCTCCGCAGAATAAGTTCCATGTATATCATATCACACTCGCGGCGTTCATCCCGCAGTAAGGGTGGCGGCGACGAACACAAGCAAGCAGGAAATGCTGGTCCCCTGCGGAACAGACTCTCAGTTTCTCCCGCGAGGTGCAATATGTGGTGGCAAGGATGTTTGGTCGTATTGCTCGTGTTGACATGTGTTGGCGCGGTGTACGCGGATGTCCCCGAAGATTTCCCCCGCTTCGAGGTGCCCGGGCAGGAGAGACCGCTTCAGACCCTGCGGCGCCTGTTCTGGTTGCACTATCCGGGCGCAGGACCAAAAGCGACTCTGTGGGATGAGTGGCTCTCCTGCGCTGCACTCTGGCCTGCCGTCGATACCAGCGGCTTCGCCGACGCTTTCCGCCAGCAGTGGAAGGAAGCGCTCAGCCGACGCATCATCGACGACGAAGGCTACGTCGCCACGCACCAGCACGCCTCCATCGCACACCAGCTGGGCTGGCCGTTCCCCTTCTGGAATCAGGGCAGGCGCACCGCAGGCTGGCACTTCTCGTTTAAGGACACCGTGGGGCCGGGCTGGCGCACCGATCAGCTGAGTACACCCGATGGATGGGACCTGTGGGGTGCGGAGAATGCGGGTGTCACCGACGAGGGCTGGAAGATTGTGCTGACCGCTGCGAACGCCTCGGTGACCACTCCCGCCTGCGATATTGACCCCTTTGAGTCGCCCTTTCTGCAGCTGCGCTGGAGGAGCAAGGGGCTGGAAGGCGCACAGCCATACATCGAGTGGACAACGCGCCAGCAACCGGAGTTCTCTCCCGAACGACGCATGTATTTTTCTCCACACGCTGGGGAGAGCATCCGCTACGAGATGATTCCGCTGTACCGCCACCCGCAGTGGAAGGGTGACATTACCCGCCTTCGCATCGGTTTCGGAAATCCTAGACCGGGCGGTGAAGTCGTGATTCAGGCGTTCTTTACCCAGTACGACACCCGACACAACATCAACGCGCAGAACTTTGTGCGGGGGTGCGCCACCTATTTTTGGTGGACGGGCGACCTCGAGTTCCTGCGTCAGAACCTGAACCGGATGCGCCTTGCCATGCGCTACATGATGACCGAGCATCAGACGCTGCAGCGCAAAGTGGTTTACACCCCGTGGGTGGGGCATGACGGGCGCAGCGGCATCGAATACACCCGTGACGGGCAGAAGCGCATCCGACACGGGTATGGCATCGGCAATAACTACTGGGACCTGCTGCCGTTTGGCGACAGGGACGTGTACGCCACCATCCACTACTACGACGCGCTGCGCAAAATGGCGCAAATCGAAGCCGAGGTGCGACGTCACCCGGAGTGGAACATGCCGAGAGGGGTGTTCGAACTCGACCCACAGGAGCTGCTTCGCCATGCAGAGGATGTGAAAGCGGAAGGCAACCGCCTGTTCTGGAACCCGAAGACCCATCGCTACGCGCCCATCGATGCCGACGGCAAGATGCACGACTACGGCTACACCTTCCTGAATCTGGAGGCGGTCTATTACGGCTTCGCCCCACCCGAACGCGCCCGCGACATCCTGAGCTGGGTCAGCGGCGAGCGCATCGTGCAAGGCGACACCTCCACTGGAGCAGATATCTACTACTGGCGATTCGCCCCACGTGCCAGTACCAAACGCAACATCGATTACTACTTGTGGGCATGGAGCGCGCCGGAGAGCATCCCGTTCGGCGACCAGGTACAGGACGGCGGCGCGGTGCTGGGATTCTCGTGCCATGACCTAATGGCGCGGCTGAAGGTGCGGGGCGCGGACGACGCGTGGAACCGCCTGCAGGAGATACTGCGCTGGTTCGAGGAAGTGGAACAAGCCGGCGGCTATCGCAAGTACTACGATGGTTCCCGTCCGGGCAAGTTGCAGGGCGGGGGCACCGCAGGCGGATTGGGGCTGGATATGGAGTTTTTCGAGAGCGTGCTGGTGCCGCAGGTGATGCTTTACGGCTTCCTCGGTTTCCAGCCAACAGCCGATGGGTTTGCGATAGACCCCAAACTGCCCTCCGGCTGGGAATCGTTACGTATTGACCGTATCCGCTGGCATGGAATCACGCTGGCGATTACGGTGACGCCGACAACTATCCGCATTGAGAAGGATGGAGATAACGGCGAAACGCCACTGGTTCGCCTGCCCTCGGGCTCATGGAGGGCTACCGGCAGGACGGCAAGCGGTGAGCAGCGTCGGTTGAACCTGCGAACTGTAACACCCGAACTGCATCGCCTCGATTGGCAGGGTTTGCAGGAAGTGGTGCTGGAACGCTGGAACCGATAAATGAGGAGGAACACAGGAGATGAAACCGATAACCATTTCTCTGGAAGAATACCGCGACAAAGTGTACGCTTGCTGGATGGGCAAGAACATCGGGGGTAATCTCGGCGCGCCCTACGAGGGACAGAAAAAACTGCATTCCCTCACCTTCTATGACCCCGTGCCCGACAGGGCATCTGCGAATGACGACCTGGATTTCCAGCTGGTCTGGCTGGAGATGTTGCGCGAACGGGGTGTGCAAATCACTCTGAGCGATTTCGTGGACTACTGGAGTAAACACCTTGCTTCCTACCCGTGGAACGAGTATGGCTTCTGTATGCGCAATATCTCCCGCGGGTTGCGCCCGCCGATTTCAGGCTGCTTCGAGAACTACTATATCGACGAGATGGGTTCGCCCATCCGCAGCGAGATTTGGGCGTGTGTGGCGCCGGGCGACCCCCAGCTGGCGGCTTCGCTGGCGTGGATGGACTCGGCGATGGACCACGCAGGCGGCGAGGGCACCTACGGCGAGATGTTCTGGGCGGCGGTGGAGAGCGCTGCGTTTGTGGTTTCCGACCCGCACACGCTGATTCGCATCGGATTGTCCATGATTCCGGTCTGGTGCCGCATTTCGCGCGTGATCCGCGAGGCGGTGTGGTGCTACGACAACGGCGTGCCCTGGCAAGAGGCGCGTGAGCGTATCCTCTTCAACTTCGGACACAATCAGCCCTGCCACGCCGTGCAAAATCATGGTTTCACCGTACTGGGCTGGCTGTACGGTAACGACTACGGCGACAAACTTTGCACCGCCGTGAACTGTGGCTACGATACCGACTGTACCGGCGCAACGCTGGGTTCGTTGCTGGGTATTCTGGGCGGCACGAAGGGCATCCCGCAGGAATGGATAAAACCGATAGGCGACGCTATCGTGTTGCACCCGTACACACGCGGAATCGACGCCCCCAAGACCATTGCCGAACTGACCGAGCGTACGGTAGAGGTGGGTAAGAAGATGTTGGAAGCGCACTCGGACAGCGCGGCTCTGGGCGATGCCACTCGCCTGCCTGATAACCTGCTCTCTCTGCTTTTCCGTAACGAGCGGGCATTACTGGCACTGAGTCGCGACCCGCAATCCGCTATCATACACACAAAGGGCTATGATATCGCCCTGCACTACAACGGCGAGCCGGTGCTGCGTCCGGGCGTCGAGAAAGTCATCGGCGTATCGGTGAAGGAAAATGACGCGCCGGTGTCCGCCAGCGTGACTATACGGGTACCAGCGGGCTGGCGTGTTCAACCTTCCAGTGAGCTTTTGGGGCAGCAGCGCTTCATCCTGTACGCCGATGAGGTGGCAGACCGCAATACGATAGAGGTTACCGCTACGCTGGACGGCACGCTGTTGAACGCGACATTCGTGATGCTGGGACCGGGGGAAGCCAGAGGCTATCCCGCTGGTCAAAACGTGCCCACCTGCCCGAGATGCCACGCCCGGGTAGAGGCGTGCATTTGCGAGAAGTAACCCTCACCTCCAGTCCCTCTCCCGAAGCTTCCGGGAGAGGGACTTTCACTTATCCCTTCACGGCACTGATAGGACGCATCGCTCGTCGCCTGCACCTCCCTGAAGATGTTATATTTCAGCAGTACGAGGGATGGAATGGAGGAAGATTTTCTACTCAGCACACGGCTGGAGGGCGAGGTTTCCACAGAGCCTTAGTGGTCACCAATGCAAACGAAAAAGTCTGTTGTTACCAATGGCGAGTCACATTTAATTCCCAGTTTGAAATGTCACATATCCAAACGCTTCGATGGTATCACA